>DASTXK010000372.1:0-52993 GCA_035765555.1 Acidobacteriaceae bacterium | reverse complement strand
ATTCTCGAGGCCTATGTGGAGCGCTACGAAACGCCGGAAGCCATTGCCGCAGCTCACCATTTCGATCTTGAGCTTGTGCGCCGCGTTGTCCGGCTTGTGGAGCGCAGCGAGTACAAGCGCCAGCAGGCCGCGCCGGTACTCAAGGTGACGTGCAAGGCATTTGGAATGGGCCGCCGGTTCCCCATTGCCGCGCGGACGCAGGTCTGAATGCGTACACTACTAATTCGAGGAACACTCATGCACGCTCGCAAGACCCTGAAGCACCTCGCGCTCCCTCTTATGCTCGCTGTTGTCACAGTGGCCGCGCCAATCGCGGCTTTGGCGCAGCAGGCCGCGCCTTCCACGCCCAGTGCCCCGTTCAAGTTTCCGCCAGCCAGCCCGGCGAACTTCACGGCCGCGTCGCCCTCGCGCGCCACAGTGGAGGCGTTTCTGAAGGCCGCGTGGGGATACGATCCGGACCGCGTGTGGCAGGTGTGGGCCATTGAGAAGACCGCCGCGCCGGGAGTGAGCCGGGTGATTGTGCAGGTGGCGCAGAAGAATGATCCGCAGCACCAGATAGGGTCGGCGACGTTCCTGGTGACGCCGGACGGCAAGCATCTGATCGCGGCGAACCTCGATATGCTGCCCTTCGGCGCGGATCCTTATGCGGAAACACGCGAGCTCTTGAGGCAGCGCGCCAATGGGCCGAGCCGCGGGGCGGCGAGCAAGAAGTACGAGATTGTGGAGTTCGCCGATTTTGAGTGCCCGCACTGCAAGGTCGCGGAGCCGGTGATTCAGCGGCTGCTCAGCGATTTTCCGCAGGCGCATTATGTGTTTGAGAACTTCCCGCTCACCAGCATCCACTCTGAGGCGTTCAAGGCAGCGGCCTACAGCGTGTGCGTGGCGCAGCAGGCGGGCGATGCCACGTTCTTCAAATACGCCGATGCCGTTTTCGAGAACCAGGCGCAGCTAACGCCGGACCAGTCCGACGCGGCGCTGGGCGACGCTGCGACCAAGGTGGGACTGAGCGCCACGAAAGTCGGCGCGTGCTCCTACACGAGTGCGGCGAAGGACGCGGTCAATGCTTCGATCCAACTTGGGAAAGACCTCTATGTGAACGAGACCCCGATGCTGTTTGTGAACGGGCGGCAGATTCCGGTCGGCGAGGTGGCCAACCATCAGCTTCCTTATGAAACGCTGAAGGAGATCGTGGCGTATCAGTTCAAGATGGACAGCGGACCGGAGAAATAGCGGTCGCCTGAATTTGCGCAGCAAAAAGCCCGGCCTTGTCGCCGGGCTTTCTTGTGCGCGAATAAAAAACTAGACCGAGACTGCCTGCTCGGCGTGCACGTTCACCGGAGTCAGCCAGCCGAAGCGGTCGGGGCGCAGCCCGTTGGCGATGCCGAGGAACTCGTCCGCGAGTTGCTTGGTGATGGGGCCGGCGTTGCCATCGGCCACGGTGATGCGGTCGACGCTGCGGATGGGCGTGACCTCGGCGGCGGTTCCGGTGAAGAAGACCTCGTCGGCAATGTAGAGCAGCTCGCGGGGCATGGCCTGCTCGACCACGGGGATTCCGAAGTGGCGGGCAAGGGTGAGCACCGAGTCGCGGGTGATGCCGGAGAGGACCGAGTTGGCCAGCGGAGTCGTATACAGCACGCCGTTGCGAACGATGAAGAGGTTTTCGCCGGAGCCCTCGGAGATGTATCCGTTCACGTCGAGGGCGATGCCTTCGACATAGCCGTTCACGTCGGCTTCCATGCGGATAAGCTGCGAGTTCAAATAATTTCCGCCGGCTTTTGCCAGCGAGGGAACGGTGTTGGGCGCGGAGCGGTTCCAGGAGGAGACGCAGACGTCGGCGGCGTCGCCGGCCACGTACTTGCCCCACGGGAAGTTGGCGATGTAAACGTCAACGGGAGCGTTTTTGGGGTTCACGCCCATCTCGCCGTATCCGCGAAACGCGATGGGGCGAATGTAGCAGGGGGCCACCTCGTTGGCCTCGATCAGCTCCACGACGGCGTTCGACAACTGCTCCAGCGAATAGGGCAGGGGCATCCGGTAGATCTTGGCGGAGTCGAGCAGGCGCTGCATGTGCTCGGGCAGCCGGAAGACGGCGGCTCCGGAAGGCTGCCCATAGCAGCGGATCCCTTCAAAGACCGATGAGCCGTAGTGGACCACGTGGCTCATCACGTGAATGTTGGCCTTTTCCCACGGAATGAGGTTGCCGTTGTGCCAGATCTTGCCGGTGGTCTGCAGAGGCATCGAGTGCTCCTTAAATATGTGTCCGAGTGGCGAACACCCCATTATACCGGGGAGTTCGCGTCCAGCGACACGCGGAGCCTGCCGGCGCGGTGTTCGCGCTGCCTGCTGAGAAGGAGTCCGAAGATAAGGAAATGGGTCATAAGCACCGGCGGGACGATGGCGGTTGGAATATAAAATGCCGCCCCGAACATACCGGGATGGAGTCCCGCGCGCGCCGCGCTGTAGAACGCGAAGAAAAGATCTGCTGTTCCCCACAGGTTGAAGACCCAGACGGCGCCCGTTGCCCAAGGGGCTCGCCTGTTGAGTGCCAGGGTTGCCAGAATGGCCAGGATTCCAGTGATGAAGTCTCCATAGGCGGCGGGGGCGGCGAAGCTGTGGGAGAGGAGGGGCGAGACCACGCCGGGCACCAGAAAGCTGAGGCCAATGAAGCGAAGAAACATGTGAGGAGCCACGAGGAGAGTGAGGGCGGAGGCGCGGTCCTTTTTCTGAAGCCACGGCCATAGGTACAGCGCCGCGATAATCGCGGAACTCGCAAGGCTGGATAACACGCTGATTCCGAATATGAGTTTTATGTCCATTTTGGTTTTCTCCTGAAAGGGGGCTCAGATTGGTAGATGTATATACATATATTGGGAGAAAAAATTATTTGCTTTCCGAGGCTGCCTCAACGCGGGCGAGCAGCGCCTCGAGTTTTTTCATGGATGGTTCGCCGAGCGTGTTCTCAATCCGGGCCTGCGCCCGTTTCCAGTGGGGCAGGCCGTGCTGCAGCTTGGCGCGGCCCGCGGTCGTTAAGCGGATGATCCGGACGCGCCGGTCGTCGCCCTCCCGCTCCTGTATCCAGCCCTGTTGATTCAGGGGCTTCAGCATTCTGGTGAGGGTGGTTGAATCCAGGCCCACGAGCCTGCCCAGCTTGCCTTGGGGAATATCCCCTGTACGGTCGAGGGCCATAAGAAGCGTGAATTGTGTGACCTCGATGTTTTCCGGTCGAAGCTCGCGATTGTAGAGCCGCGTAATGGAGCGGGCGGCGCGGCGGAGGTTGGCACAGGCGCAGGGTATGGTTGGCATTGTTACTTGATTTTTCGGGGCTACCATTATTCTCAATATATGTATATGCACATAATGTGGCGATGTCAAGGCCGCTCAGGGCTAAAAGCCCCATTGGACTTGAATGGCTAAAACCCGTCCCCTTCAGAAAACTTGTTCCCCACTCAAGCCAAAACCGGGCTTGAGTGGGCCACCCATTTGAGCTAAGTGTTTCAGCACGGCGAGGAGCGGTGCCCTGATGGAAGGTGTCGAAAGACGCTCTAGTCCGGGGGCGGCGAGGCCTTGCCGGCCAGGTCGCAGGCCCTCCACAGATACCAGCTTGCGACGGAGCGCCACGGCTTCCAGCGTTCGCCGCGGGCCAGCATGTCGGCGGGCTTGGCCAGCATGGAGGCGTCGAATGGCGTGCGTTTTGGCAGGCGTCCAAAGGTGAGCGCGAAGCCTTTGCGGACGCCGTAATCGGTGAGCGGCAGCACGTCGGGACGGCCGAGCCGGAAGATGAGCAGCATCTCCACGGTCCAGGGGCCGATGCCGCGCACCTGTGTCAGGCGTTCGATGATTTCGGCGTCGCTCATGCGGCGAATCTGCGGCAGAGTAGGCACGGTTCCATCGAGTGTCTTCGCAGCCAGATCACGCAGGGCGAGCAGCTTACTTCCGGATAGGCCGCAGCCGCGCAGACGGTCTTCGGGGGCGTCCAGCAGATGCTGGGGCGCGGGGTGAAGCTCGCCAAAGAACGTTAGTAACCGCTTGAGAATTGCAGCCGCCGCCTTGCCGTGGAGTTGCTGATAGATGATCGACTCCAGCAGCGACTCAAAAGGAGAGTGCTGGCTTTTGAGGCGCAGCGTGAACGGGCCGGCGCGCTCGATGAGTCTGCCTAAGACCGGATCTGCGGCGGCCAGCTCCTGGCAGGCCTGGATGGTGTTGTAGCGTGGAGCCCGGCGTCCGTCTGTCATGGCGAGCCAATCAAAAAACAAGGGTAGCAGGAAAAGCGGAACTTCACGGCGCCGGATTGTGGGATTTGGCTGGGAACACATGGCCTTGAAATTCCGACAAAACTGGTCGTTTTTTGCGGGTGATCCGTTCTTTATCCAGATTGGAACCCCAAAAAACAGGCCCGGCATTCCCGGGACTTGCTAGTGTCGATTCTGATCGGTATAGTGTTTTTCAATTTTGAACAAGCGGATTCGGGGTTTCGGAAATTTTCCCCGGGTAAGAGCTGCGTGCAAGCGCAGCGCGGTAGCCGTTTAAACCACCAGTGATTTTGAGGGAGTCAGGAAGCATTCATGGCGCAGATTTTTGACCGCAGCTCGAACGCGCTGGCACGGATGAGTCTGGTCTTAACGGGATTAATCATCATCGCCCTGGGAGTAACGCTCAACGAACTTCAAAGATCGCCGTGGGTGACGCGCCAGGGGCAGCGCGCCGATCAGCCGGTGCCCTTCAGCCATAAGCATCACGTGGAGGGGCTGGGGCTGCAATGCCAGTACTGCCATACCTCGGTTGAGGAATCGAGCTACGCCGGCATTCCTCCCACGCGCACCTGCATGAACTGCCACTCGCAGATTTGGACCGATGCCGCCATTCTGGAGCCGGTCCGCCATAGCTGGGCCACCGGGCAATCCATTGTGTGGACCAAGATTCACGACCTTCCCGATTTTGTTTACTTCAACCACGAAATCCACGTGAACAAGGGCATTGGCTGCGAAAGCTGTCACGGGCAGGTGAATGAAATGCCCATCATGTACCAGCAGAACACGCTGCAGATGGAGTGGTGTCTCAACTGTCACCGCAACCCTGTCGAAAACCTGCGGCCGACCAGCGAAATCTACAACATGGACTGGAAGAAGCCCTCGGACCTGAATCCGGTGTGGTGCACGGCGCCGGGGGTGAAGCCGGGCACGCCCACAGCCGAGGCGGTCAACTGCACGACGGTTGATCCGAACAAGTCGCCCAATCCGGAGCTGGCCTCGCTGAATGTTTCCGAAATGGCGAACGCCCAGGCCGCCGCGGCCACCGCTACGGACGCGCCGGGCGGGGTACTCAAGACGCTTCCCGCGTCCTACCAAAAGTTCACCAGCCAGGAAGAGCTGGGCACCTTCCTGTTCAAGCACTACAACATCCGGCCGGCCCGCGAGCTTTCCAACTGCGAAATTTGCCACCGGTGAGAGACAGCGTGAAAGAGACCATGGAAAAGACGGAAACAAAGCTGACGCTGGCCGAGGTTCGCGCGAAGCTGGCAGGGCAGACGGGCAAGAAGTACTGGCGCTCCATTGACGAGCTGGCCGGGACGCCGGAGTTCGAGGCGGCGGTGCGCGAAGAGTTTCCGCAGCACAGCTCCGAGTGGATCGACCCGGTTTCGCGCCGCGGGTTTCTGAAGCTGATGGGCGCGTCGATGGCGCTGGCCGGGCTGGCCGGTTGCACCAAGCAGCCGGAAGAGGCGATCTATCCTTACGTCAAGGCCCCTGAAGACCTGGTTCTTGGACGGCCTGTTTACTTCGCCACCGCCTTTCCATTCGCCACCGGAACGGTTCCCCTTCTCATCAAAAGCGATGCCTACCGTCCCATCAAGGTGGACGGCAATCCGAACCATCCCTACAACCAGGGCGGCTCCGACCCGATCGCGCAGGGCACGCTGCTCGATATGTACGACCCGGACCGCTCGCAGCATGTCTACTATCGCGGCGAAACGCGGCAGTGGGCGGCGTTTCTCGCCTCGTTCCGCGCCATGCTGGCGGACAAGAAGGCGACCGGCGGGCAGGGGCTCTATTTTCTGAGCGACACGGTGACCTCGCCCACTCTGGCGGCGCAGTGGAAGAAGGGCCAGGCCAATTATCCCAACGCCAAGTGGATCCAGTACGACCCGGTGAACCGCGATTCGGCCTACGCCGCCTCGAAGGCCGCCTTTGGCGATTACGCCGACGCGCAATACCGGCTCGCGGGCGCGGACATCATTGTTTCGCTGGACGCGGATTTTCTCTCCGGAATTGCGCATCCGGGCTTCCATCGGCTGGCGAAGGACTACGCAAATCGCCGCAAGCTTGACCAGCAGACCCCCGGCAACTATTCGATGAACCGGCTTTACACCGTCGAGTGCATGCCGACCACGACGGGCATGAAGTCCGAGCACCGGCTGGCGCTGCGGGCGAGCGACATTGCCGGATTCGCCGCCGATCTAGCGGCGGCGGTGGGCGCCGGCGGCGCGGCTTCCGGATACACCTGGTCGCCTGACGCGCAGAAGTTCTTCGCGGCAGTGGTCAAGGACCTGAAGGCCAACGCCGGCAAGTGCGTTGTGATTCCGGGCGAGCAGCAGCCGCCCAGCGTGCACCTGGCCGCGATGGCCATCAACAACGCGCTCGGCAACGTGGGCAAGACGGTCGTCTACACCGACACGGTGAACCCGATGCCCTCCATTCAGAACGACGACCTTCGTTCGCTGGTCGCGGACATGAACGCCGGCAAGGTCGAGTGGCTGGTCATCCTCAACACCAATCCCATCTACAACGCGCCCGCCGATCTTGACTTCGCCTCGGCCTTCAACAAGGTGGGAACGGTTGTCCACCTGGGCAATCACCGCGACGAAACCGGACTCGAAGCGCACTGGCACATTAACGCGGCGCATTACATGGAATCCTGGACGGACGCGCGCGCCTACGATGGGACCGTTTCGGTCGTCCAGCCGATGATTGATCCGCTTTACGGCGGCCACTCGGCGCACGAGATTGTCCAGTCGCTGCTGGACAAGCCGGATGTTTCGCCCTATGCCGCTGTCCGCGAAAACTGGAGCGCGCAGACGGCCAGCAACGCTCCCGGCGTGGACGCCGACTTTGGCTGGCGCAAGCTGCTGCACGACGGGTTCCTCTCCGGCTCCGCTTTTACGCCGAAGGCCGGCGGCGGCAAGGCGACGATTCCCGCCGCTCCGGCGCAGCTACCGGCAGACACGCTGGAAATTGTCTTCCGTCCCGATCCGCACGTCTATGACGGGCGCTTTGCCAACGTTGGCTGGCTGCAGGAGATTCCGCGGCCCATCACGAACCTTTCCTGGGACAATGCGGCCATGATGAGCTACGCCACGCTGGGCAAGCTGGGCGTGGTTGAGCATGACGTGATCGAGATTACGCTGAACGGCAGAAAAGTCCTGGCGCCGGCGCTGGCCGTTCCCGGGCATCCAGATGGAACCATCACAGTGCATTTGGGCCAGGGCCGCAAGACGGGCCGGGTTGCCGGAGGCGTAGGGTTCAACGCCTACCTGATCCGCACCTCCGCCTCGCCTTATTTTGACAAGGGCGCGACCATCCGCAAGACGGGCGACAAGTGGGGGCTGGCGATTCCCAAGAGCCACTACATCGACCAGCGCGCCACCTATGTGGGCGGCGACGGCAGCGGGACCCATTCGCTCGAAGGCAATGAAGCGCTGGACCGCGGCATCATCCGTTACGCCACGCTCAACCAGTTCAAGAAGGACCAGAACTTCGCGCACGAGGGCGAGGGCAAGGACGATCTTGAGCCGACCGACAGCATGTTCCCGGCCTACCGCTACGACAAGAATGCCTGGGGCATGTCGATCGACATGAATTCCTGCGTGGGCTGCAACGCCTGCATCGTGAGCTGTTACGCGGAAAACAACATCGCCGTGGTCGGCCAGCACCAGGCAACCTGGGGCCGCATCATGCAGTGGATCCGCATTGACACGTATTACGAAGGCGATCTGGCCGCGCCGCGCGCGCACTTCCAGCCCATGACCTGCCATCACTGCGAGAACGCCCCCTGCGAGCAGGTCTGCCCGGTGGGTGCGACCGTGCACTCGCCCGAAGGGCTGAACATGATGGTCTACAACCGCTGCGTGGGCACGCGCTACTGCTCGAACAACTGCCCGTACAAAGTGCGGCGCTTCAACTTCCTGCTCTTCTCCGACTACACGACGCCGAGCCTGAAGCTGATGCACAACCCGGACGTGACGGTCCGCAGCCGCGGGGTAATGGAGAAGTGCAGCTACTGCGTGCAGCGCATCAACGAAGCCAAAATCACCGCCGATAAGGAAAACCGCGAAATTCGCGATGGGGAAATCGTGACAGCCTGCCAGCAGGCCTGCCCGACCAACGCCATCATCTTCGGCAACATCAACGACGCAACCAGCAAAGTGGCCAAACTCAAGAAGCAGGAGCGCACCTATGGCGTGCTGGCGGACCTGAACACCCGTCCGCGCACGACGTATCTGGCCGAAGTCATCAACATCAATCCGGACCTGGCTCCGGACGTGGGAGTATAGGTTGCGTTCGGAAACAGGTGGCCGCGAGCAACCAGCGCGGCCGAGTCAAAGAGCAGGCAATAGGTAGAGGTCGCAAGAATGGCAACCAAAGACGTACCGGTCAATGACCCGATGCTGGACCCCGTAACCGGGGAATTCGCCGTCATTGCGCCTGGTCACACCTTCAAGTCGGTCACGGAAGAGATTTCGCGCATCGTCCTAACGACGCACACGCCCCTGGGCTGGTTCGCCGGGTTTGCCATCGCCGGCGGCTTTGTGCTGATGCTGATGGTGGCGCTCACCTGGCTTTTTGTTAAGGGCATCGGAATCTGGGCAGTCGCCATCCCGACGGCCTGGGGCTTCGCGATCGTCAACTTCGTCTGGTGGATCGGAATTGGCCACGCCGGGACACTGATCTCGGCCATTCTGCTGCTCTTCAAGCAGGGCTGGCGCAACTCCATCAATCGCTTCGCAGAAGCCATGACGATCTTCGCGGTCATCTGCGCGGGCCTGTTCCCGCTCATCCACGTGGGTCGCCCGTGGCTGGGATACTGGCTCTTTCCCTACCCCAACACCATGAACGTGTGGCCGCAGTTCCGCTCGCCGCTCATGTGGGACGTCTTCGCGGTCTCGACCTACGCGACCATTTCGGTGGTCTTCTGGTACATCGGCATGATTCCCGACCTGGGCACGCTGCGCGATCGCGCCAAGTCCAGGGTCGCCCAATACGTCTACGGACTGCTGGCCGTGGGCTGGCGCGGATCGGTCCGCCACTGGGCGCGGTATGAGACCTCTTCGCTGCTGCTGGCTGGCCTGGCGACGCCGCTGGTGCTTTCGGTCCACACGGTCATCAGCTTCGATTTCGCCGTGGCCCTGCTGCCCGGCTGGCACACCACCATCTTCCCGCCCTACTTCGTCGCGGGCGCGATTTACTCCGGATTCGCCATGGTCATCACGCTGGCCATCCCGATCCGCAAGTTCTACCACCTCGAAGACCTGATCACCCTGCGCCATGTGGACAACATGGGCAAGGTCATGCTGGCGACCGGACTGATCGTCGCCTACGGCTACTCGACCGAAGTCTTCATGTCCTACTGCTACTCGGCGAGCCACTGGGAATACTTCATGATGTGGAACCGCATGTTCGGGCCAATTGGCTGGTCCTACTGGGTCCTCATCACCTTCAACATCGCGCTGCCGCAACTGCTCTGGTTCAGGAAATTCCGCCAGAACCCGAGCCTGCTGTTCATCATGTCGCTGATTGTGAACACGGGCATGTACTTCGAGCGGTTCGTCATCGTCGTGACCAGCCTCACGCGCGACTACCTGCCGTCCTCCTGGGGCACGTACCGCGCCACCCGCTGGGACTACATGACGCTGGCCGGCACGCTGGGACTGTTTACCTTCCTGTTCTTCCTCTTTATTCGCTTCCTCCCCATGATTCCCATGTCGGAGCTTCGCCTTATGCTTCCGCAGGCGAAGGTGCGGGGGAAAGCTGAACCTCTACCGGAGGCGGGTGACTGATGGCTTTACGCGAAGGGACCTACGGCCTGCTGGCCGAATTCGATACCCCGACCCAACTGGTGCATGCCGCGCAGAGCGCCTACGACGAGGGCTATCGCCGCATGGACTGCTACACGCCCTATGCCGTGCATGGGGCGGCGGAAGCCATCGGCTTCCACAAGAACACCGTGCCGCTCGTCACCCTCATCGGAGGGCTGCTGGGCGCGGCGGCCATGTTCGGCATGGAAACCTGGATATCCGTCTGGGCCTTCCCGCTCAACATCGCGGGACGCCCGTACTACTCCTGGCCGGCCTTTGTGGTTCCCGCCTATGAGTGGACGATTCTTTACGCGGGGCTTTCCGCGGCCTTCGGAATGCTCGCCCTGTGCGGGCTTCCGCAGTTGTATCATCCGCTGTTCAACGCGCCAAACTTCCGCAACGGCGCGACCCAGGACAAGTTTTTCCTTTGCCTTGAGTCCACCGATCCCAAGTTTGACTTAAAAGACACGCGAGGGTTCCTCGACGGCTTCACGCCGGTATCGGTCGTGGAGGTGGAGTATTAAACCGATGAAGATCAACCGGAAGAACTCCGCGCGCCTTCTTGTTCTCTGTGCCGCCACGGCCCTGATGTTCGCCGCCGGTTGCCGCATGGACATGCAGGATGAGCCGAAGATGATTCCCCAGCGCGGCTCGACGATGTTCGCCGACGGGCGCTCCGCCCGCCCGCAGGTGGCGCACACGGTCGCGCGCGGCCAGCTTGAAGAAGACCAGTATTTCTATACCGGGCTGGTCAACGGCAAGGAGCAGGACGCGATGCCCTTCCCCGTGACGCTGCAGGTGCTGGAGCGCGGGCAGGAGCGGTTCAACATCTACTGCACGCCCTGCCACTCGCGCGTGGGCAACGGCGACGGAATGATTGTGCAGCGCGGCTATAAGCCCGCTGGAAATTTCCAGGACGCCAAGCGCATGGGGCAGCCCCTGAGTCACTACTTCTACGTGATGACGAACGGCTACGGGGCCATGCCGAACTATGCGGCGCAGGTTTCGCCGGTCGACCGCTGGGCCATCGCGGCCTACATTCGCGCGCTGCAACTCAGCCAGAACGCGGCGCTGGCGGATGTCCCTGCAGGCACGCAGGTCCAGGACCTGAAGACGATCGCGGTGAAGCAAGGACTCCCCGCAAGCTACGCCGGGCCGTGGCCAACGACGGACAACACCGATGTGAATGCCCTGCCGCCCACCGGAACGGCGGCCGGCGCTCCGGCTGAGGGGACCGAGGTCCGCAGCCTGAGCCAGCCCGAAAAGAACCCGACCATCAACGCTCCCGGAAGTGGATCGAAGACTCCGGCAACCAAGGCCCCAGCGGGCAAGGCGTCGCACTAAGGACCGCAGGAAGAACGCATGGCACAACACTCATTTTCGGAACATCACACAAGGGCGCTGCCCGCCGACCTGAGCGCCCCCGCGTTCGTGGACCAATGGCGCAAGCGCGCGCTGATTATTGGCGTTGTCTTCCTCATCGCCGCCGTCATTCTTGGCGCGCTCAGCGGCGATCATTGGAACCACTTCCTCCGCGCCTGGCTGCACGGCTTCATGCTCTGCTTCGGCTTCTGCTGCGGCGGCTTGTGCCTGCTGATGCTGCAGTACCTGACCGGCGGCAAATGGGGACTCATCATCCGCCGCCCGCTCGAAGCCATGACGCGCACCCTGCCGCTGGTCTTCCTCTATTTTCTCCCGGTCGGAATTCTCGGGATGTCTTACGGCCAGCTCTACAGTTGGAGGAAGTACGCGGACTGGGCAACAGCCCTCAAGAACCATGAGATCAGCGCGGACCTCGCGCATGCCATCCACTGGAAGCACGCGATTCTGAACCCTTACGGATTCTGGGGCACATCGCTGTTCGTCTTCATGATGTGCGGCATCTACATCTTTTTCCTGAACCGCTACTCGCTGAAGCGCGACGCGGACCCGGAGCCGAACGTCAAGTTCTGGCAGACGCGGTTTGAGAACATCAGCGGCTTTGGCGTGCTCTTCTATTCGGTCATGCTCTTCATCGTGGCCATCTACTGGGTCATGTCGCTCGATCCGGCCTGGTACTCCACCGTCTACGGGTTCCAGTTCCTGGTGGGGCAGGCTTATGGAGTCTTCGCGCTGGCGCTGCTGACGCTCATGGCTCTGGCCAAAGCCGAGCCTATCAAATCCACGTTTCGCGTCACCGAGCAGCACGATATGGGCAAGCTCTGCTTCGCCTTCGTCATGCTGAATATCTACCTGGCCTTCGGCGCCTTCCTGATTATCTGGTCGGGCAACTCGCCGGAAGAGATTCCCTGGTATCTGGACCGCATTCGCGGCAACTGGGGCGTTGTGGCCACGCTGGACTTCATCTTCCACTGGCTGCTGCCCTTCACTCTGCTGCTGTCAGCCGACCTCAAGCGCATCCGCAAACGGCTGGCCGTGGTCTGCTGCATCATGATTTTCGCCCGCGCCGTCGATATGTTCTGGCTGATCGAGCCGAACTTTCCCGACGCCGCGCGCAACCTGCACTGGAGCGTGGGAATCTTCGAGTACGCCACGCTGCCCGTCGCCATGATCGCTTTCTGGATGGCCTACTACTTTACGCAACTCAAGCGGCGGCCGCTGGTCGCCACCAACGACCCGCATCTGGCGGAAATTCTGGAGCCTGAACATGTCCACGCCTAACGAGAACGAGTCGAAAAACAAAGCCAGTTCGATTCGCGAAGGCTATGAAGTCACCGACGCCAGCGTTCCCGGCGTGGCCATCTTCCTTATCGGATTGTTCATCTCCGTCTGCGTCTTCTTCGTCTTCTGCTTCGGGATGGGCAAGGTCATCAACAATGCGCTGGCCAAGCGCGACGGGCCGCTGAATAAGTGGAACGCCCCGACCACGCCACAATCGAAGAAGCTGAAAAATATGGAGTCGAATCCGGCGGGTGAGCAGATTCAGCTTGAGCAGTTGACGCACAGCTTCCCAACGCCGCGGATCCAAACCGACAACGGCGCGCAGGACCTGGTGGACCTGCACCGCCGCGAAGACCTGCTGCTTGACCACTACAGTTGGGTGAACCAGCCGCAGGGCAAAGTCCGGATTCCCATTGAGCGCGCCATGGAGATCATCGCGCAGCGCGGGCTTCCGGTTGAGCAGAAGACCGGCCCGCAGGAGCCTCTGATGTTTGGCGACAAGGCCCCAACCGTGCAGACGCCGCTTACCGACGGGTTTGCGCGCACCCAATTTGAGCAGGAAGAAGACTCGGGAACCCGGCCGGGAGAGCGGCCTGTCACGCGATAAGGATGAAACGGGGAACCAGCAGTAACGCATGAGCAGATTCACAACAATTCGGAATGCGGCCCTGGCCATCGGCCTTGCCGCTCTCGCTCCATGCGCAGTGGCGCCGGCGTTTGCGCAGGTCGCTCCCTGGGGCGAGAAGCAGCCGGGCCCGGTCCGCGACGAAGCGCCCGAGTTGCTGAAGAAAGTCGCCATTACGCAGAAGCTCAACACGCAGATTCCTCTCGATCTTCAGTTCCGCGACGAAACCGGAAAAGCCGTGACGCTCGGCGACTACTTCGGCAAGCGTCCGGTGATCCTCTCCATGGTCTATTACAAGTGCAAGATGCTTTGCCCGGAGGAGATCAATGGCCTCGTCGGCTCGCTGGAGATGGTGAAGTTCGATCCCGGCAAGGACTTCAACGTGGTCTTTGTGAGCATTGACCCGACGGAGACTCCGAAGGACGCGGCCGAGGAAAAGGCCACCTATATGAAGCGCTACGGCCGTCCTGGAACCGAGGGCGGATGGCACTTCCTTACCGGCGAGCAGCCGGCCATCACCGCGCTGGCGAATGCTGTGGGTTACGGCTATACGCGGGTTCCCGGCCCCGACGGCCAGATGAACCAGTTCGCCCACGCCAGCGCCATCGAAATCCTTACGCCCGCGGGCAAGCTGGACCAGTATTATCTCGGCGTCGAGTATGCGCCCAAGGACCTTCAGCTTGGATTGGTGGAGGCGGCCAACGGAAAAATCGGGTCGCCGGTGGACGACATTCTTACTTATTGCTACCGCTACAATCCGCTGCTGAACCGGCACGATCTGCTGATCGCGCGCATCGTGCAGGCGGGCTGCTTGCTTACACTTTTGATTCTCGGAACGTATATGTTCATTAATTTTCGGCGTGACATCCGGAACGGTCGCTCCGCGACCGCGAAAACGGCGAACGGATAAAGGGAACGATGCATTACTTCATCAGTCCAGTACTTTGGCAGTTTCTCGTTAATTGGATGACGCACTTCGCGCTCTTTCCGCCCGAAGCGTCGTCGATCGCGCCTTATGCGGATGCCTTGTATTTCTTCCTGATCTTCATCTCGCTGATCGGGGTGGCCATTGTCACGACGCTGATCGTGGGCTTCTCCTTCAGGTATCGCAAGGAGAGGAACCCCCAGGCAACGCAGATCGAAGGCTCGACGCTGCTTGAGGCCACCTGGACGATCATTCCGCTCGCGCTATTCATGGTCTGCTTTGTATGGGGCGCGCTGCTCTACTTCCGCATTTATGACCCGCCCACCAACGCCATGAACATTTACGTGGTCGGCAAGCAGTGGATGTGGAAGGCCGAGCATCCGGGCGGGCAGCACGAGATCAACGCGCTGCATGTTCCCACGGGCCGTCCGGTGCAGCTCACCATGATTTCGCAGGACGTGTTTCACAGCTTTTCGATTCCCGCTTTCCGGGTCAAGCGCGAGGTGATTCCGGGCCGCTACACCACGGTCTGGTTCACGGCCACGCGGCCCGGCACCTATCATCTGTTCTGCACGCAGTACTGCGGCACGCTCCACTCGCAGATGATCGGGACCGTTACGGTTTTGACGCCGTCGGATTACCAGGCCTGGCTGGCCGGTTCCACCAGCGGCGCGTCGCTTGCGCAGAATGGCGAGCGGCTCTTCGCCAGCCTCGGATGCAGTTCCTGCCACACGGGCAACTCCTCGGCGCGCGGTCCGAACCTGGCCAATGTCTACGGCTCGAAGATCCAGCTTGTGAACGGCTCCTACACCATGGTGGATGACGCTTTCCTGCGCGACTCGATCCTCAACCCATCCATGCACGTGAGCGCGGGATACGCGCCGATCATGCCGACCTATCAGGGACAGGTCAGCGAAGAAGGCCTGATCGCGCTGGTGGAGTACATCAAGTCGCTCGATTCAAACAACCGGATCCAGCAGACGCTGAACACCAGCCTGAGCGAGCATCCCTCGCCCGCGCCCGGCGTGGGAGACAACGCGATTCAGAACGCGGTGCCGCATAACTACGTTACGCAGCACTCCACCGCGGTCCAGCATTCAGATCGGACGGTGGACCAGTGAGCGGCCGGATTCATTCCCATTCACGGCGGCCGGGGCCGCCGTTGAGCGAACCATTGATGCAAATGCCAGCCATCGAGCCTCAGGCGTACCATTTATCCTGGCTGGCAATCAAGATGAAATACGAGGTGCGGACCCTTGGATAGCCAGGCGATTGCGACCATTCCCGAGCAAGAGCATGCCGGGCACGAGCATCCCGAATTCGTGCGCCACCACTTTGCCAATGCGGCGCAGCAGCGGGAGACCGCCAACTTCGGCATGTGGCTCTTCCTGCTCACGGAAATCATGTTCTTCAGCGGCCTGTTCGCCGCTTACCTCATCTACCGCAACTGGTACTACCCGGCGTTTGTGGCCGGCAGCCACCAGTTAAAGATCTGGGCGGGCACGCTCAACACCGTCGTCCTTATCTGCTCCAGCTTTACCATGGCCATGGGCGTCTACTCGGCGGAAATGCGCAAGCGCAAGGCTTTGCTTCGCTGGATGGCGCTGACCCTGATCCTGGGCTTGGGCTTCCTTTGCATCAAGGCCTACGAGTGGCATGACGAATGGGAGCACCATCATGTCCCGGGGCTCAACTTCAGCACCTCGACTTTCACCCACGTCGATCCGCGGTACCCCATGGAACATCCGCTCGCGCCGGACATGGCCGAAAGAACGCAGACCTATTTTTCGCTGTACTTCACCATGACGGGCCTGCACGCTTTCCACATGATTGTCGGCATCTGCATCCTGCTGTTCCTGATGTACAAAGCGTGGGGCGGGGCCTACACCAACGGGCACATGAATACGGTGGAGAATTTCGGGCTGTACTGGCACTTTGTCGATATTGTCTGGATATTCCTGTTTCCCTTGCTGTATCTCATCAGTCGACACCAATGACGGCGCAAACTTTATTGAGGCGAATCCATGTCTGAACCGACCCATCACACGCATACCGTCGTTCCGCCGAAAGTTTACGCGGTGGTCTTCGTCACGCTCCTCTGCTTCACCGCACTTACGGTATTCGCGTCTTTTCTCGAGCTCTATGCCTTCAACGCAGTGGTCGCTCTGGCCATCGCCGTCATCAAGGCGGTGCTCGTCATCCTGTTCTTCATGCACATCCGCTACAGTTCCAAGCTCACCAAGCTGACCATATCCGCCGGGTTCTTCACGCTCATTGTGTTGCTCCTCATGACGATGACGGACTACATCAGCCGCGCCTGGGGCATGTGGTAAAAAGCTTCCCCCCGTTCCCCAATTCAACCCACGCAAGAAGTCCCTCCTTACGGGAGGGACTTTTTGCCGTTACCTCCGTTCCCCATCGCTGTTCTGATTCGGGCCAATATCCGCGCGCGCCCGCTCCGCGACAAAAGCGCTGTGAACCAGCGTCATCCCGGTGAGTCGGCGAATCCACCCCAAAGATCGCAGCACCAAAGTAATCTATGGCCGAGTCTTTTGCTGTCCCATAATGGGCCAACGCTTCCATTCTGAAATTGGCGTGGATTTTCTCTCGCCTTTCCTCTCATGTGCTCCGGCCTGCGCGTGTGCAATGAGGACGAGAGCCGCCGCAGTCGGGCGGATGAGGTTGGCGCATCGTGAATGCCTATCGAACCAAGCTTCTGCTTTGCGCGCTTCTGGCCATTCCGTTATTGACGGCCGGAGCGCAAAGAATCCAGCGAATCCACAGGCCGGCGCTGGGCAATGAAATCCTGGCGAAACAACACAGCGCGAAGTTTCTCGCCGAACGCGGAATTTTCGCCAGGCTGCCCGGGGGCAGCAGCCCGGCAGAGGTCCTCGCCCAATCCCGCGCGCGCTATCGGCAGCAGGTCCAGCAACTGGTGGCCTCGGGCGTCAGTGTTCCGGCCTGGCAGCCGCTCGGCCCGGCGCAGGTCAGCACTCCTGCTTATGGGGCCGTCACGGGCCGCGTCACCAGCATCGCCGCCGATTCGTCCGACCCAACCGGCAACACCATTTATGTGGGCACCGCGTCGGGAGGCGTGTGGAAATCGACCAGTGCCGCGGGCGATCCCGCTTCGGTGTCGCTGGTCCCTCTGACGGACTACGTTTATTCGTCGCTCTCGCAGAAGGTACAGGTCCCCTCGCTCAGCATTGGCGCGGTCAGCGTGCAGCCGGTTGCGCCGGGAGCCACGCCCGTCCTGCTTGCCGGGACCGGAGAACCCAATGACACCACGGCCTCCTACCTGGGCAGCGGAATCCTGCGCTCGACGGACGGCGGCAGCCAGTGGACGCTCATCACCAATTCGAGCGACATGGGCGTGGATGCGGATGTGAATTTCGATTTTTCAGGAAATGGTTTCGCCGGTTTCGCATGGGGCACGGTTGGCGGCAACCCGGTTGTGGTTGCGGCGGTCTCGCGCGCCGAGCAGGGTATTGAGGTCACTTTGCCGGGCAGTCTGGATGACATTCTGGGAATCTATTACTCGAAAGACCTTGGCAAAACGTGGTTCATGGCGACCATCACGGATGCCGGAGGGGCGGTCGTGCAGTCGCCGACGACCGCGTTCATCCCATGCCAGGGCGGCGACTCGCGCCAGCCGTGCGGCAATGCCGTTACCTCCATCGTATGGAACCCGGTGCGGAAGGTCTTTCTCGCCGCTGTTCGTTTTCATGGCTACTATCAGTCGACGGACGGGCAGAACTGGACGCGGCTCACCAACCAGCCGGGCGCGAACCTTACCCCCGCGATGTGCCCCAGCCAGCCGGGATACTCCGGCTCGCAAGCCTGCCCCATTTACAATGGAGCGCTCGCCGTGCAGCCGGTCTCAGGCGACACCTTCGCGCTGACCACGGACATCAACAACCTCGACCAGGGTCTCTGGCAGGATGCCTGCAATGCCGGTTCCGGCGCGTGCGCCTCATCCACGCTGGCTTTTACCCAAATTGACGACACGGCGCTTGAGGCCGGAACGCTGAACCCGGCGCAGCCCACACTGATTCCGCAGGCGGATTACGACCTTTACCTCGCCGCCGTTCCTTCGCAGCAAAGCGGGCAGCCGGACACGCTTCTGTTTGCCGGCACCGCCGATATCTATCGGTGCGATCTTGGAACGGGCTGCGCCTGGCGCAATACGACGCACGCGCAATCCTCGGACTGCAACTCGGCGCACGTGGCCCCCGCGCAATACGCTGTGGACGCGACCTTCGGCGCGAATGGCCTGCTTTATTTTGGAAATGACGGCGGGCTTTGGCGCACCACCGATGCTGTGGACGAGCAGGGGAACCAGTGCTCGGCAGACGATGCTACTCACTTCCAGAACCTCAATTCAGGATTCACCGGATCGATTTCCGATGTGGCCGATATCGCTCCTGATCCTACTGATCCCCAGATCATGATGGTGTCGCTGGGGCCGCTGGGGACCGCCGCTCCGCTGAGCGACGGCGGCGCGTGGCACCAGGTGCTGAACGGAGAAGGCGATTTCGCGGCCATCGATCCCGCCGCTCCGCAAAACTGGTATGCGACTTCAGAGTTCGGAATCGGCATTAATCTCTGCACGAGCGGCTCAAGCTGCGGCATCACCGCTTTTGGGCAGCCCGTGATCGCCAGCGCGGACGTAAGCAACGACGGCTACGGCCAGATTATTCCCGCGCCGTGGATCCTCGACCCGCAGAACACATCGAACATTATTCTTGGCACCTGCCGCGTGTGGCGGGGGCCGGCGTCGGGCGGGGTTCAGTCCCCGATCAGCACCATGCTCGACGGCAACAACGGTCCTTATTGCGATGGGAACGCGGAGATTCGCTCGCTCGCCGCATCGGGCAGCGCGTCAGACTCGTCGGGGACCCCGGAGAGGATTTATGCCGGCATGGCCGGCCTCTACGATGGAGGCGCGACTGTCGCGGGCCACGTTTTTGCTCAGACCATCGCGCCCGGTGGGTCGGCGTCGTCGTGGGTTGACCTGTCCAACAATCTTTATCAGTTCAATCCGAACGGATTTGATATTTCCAGCGTCTATGCCGATCCGCATTCCGCGGGCGGGCAAACCGTGTATGTCACGGTGCAGGGGGTTGGAGGCCTTCACGTCTACCGTTCCATCGATGGAGGCTCGATCTGGCAGGACATATCGCGCGGGCTGCCGCAGAGCCCGACCAACAGCATCGTCGTTGATCCCAACGACGCCAACACCGTCTACGTTGCGACGGACGCAGGGGTTTACTACACGCAGAACGTGACCGGCTGTTTGCAACCCACCCAACCCTGCTGGAGTCCGTTCGGCACATCGCTGCCGAATGTGCCGGTCACCGAATTGTCCCTGGCCAGCAACGCGAGCGGTCCAGTGCTGCTCGCCGCGACTTATGGGCGAGGCGTGTGGCAGATCGGCCTCCCCAACCAGGCAGTCACTACTGCAACGGTCGCGCCCACCTCCCTCGCCTTTGGAGACCAGGCGGTGCAGACAACCAGCGCACCGCAGCAATTGCTCGTCACCAACACGGGCAGCGTGCCGCTAACCATCAGCAACGTCACGATCACAGGCGACTTTACTGATGACGGCACCTGCAATGGAGAATCCATTGCGCCTGGCAATGCCTGCATCATCGAGGTCAGCTTCGCGCCAACCCAGGTGGGCGCGGCCAGCGGCGTCCTCACGATTTTCGGAAACCTTTCCGGCGGAGGCCAGATCACTGTTCCGTTGAGCGGCAACGGGACAGCGGGCGCGGCCATTACGCTGACTCCATCCTCGCTCTGCTTCCAGCCCACGCTGGTTGGGCAAACTACATCGACAGCCTGCGACTCAAGCACGCCGTCGGGAACTGGGCAGTCGATTCTTATTGCGAACACAGGCGGAAGCGCGGCGACGCTCACCTCGATAAGCATCAGCGGAGACTTCGCCATCGTCGCGAACACCTGCGGAAGCTCGCTGGCGGCGGCCAACACGGCGGGCGATTCATGCACCGTCAGCATCACGTTTACGCCTACAGTTTCCGGCAGCCGCACGGGAGTCCTTACCGTACTGGACAGCGCGGGCAAACAGACGGCGCAGCTCTCAGGTACAGGCCAAACACCGGCGACGGATGTGCTGTCGCCGTCGAGCCTCACTTTTTCCGCACAGACGGTGGGCACCACAAGCGCGGCCCAGCAGGTGACGCTCACGAACAACGGCGATGCGGCGCTCAAGTCGATCGTGGCGCAAACTTCCTCGTCCGACTTCAGCGTGGCCAACAACTGCGGAGGGTCGCTGGCGGGCCACTCAAGCTGCGCTCTTCTGGTCAGCTTTCTGCCATCCACGGTTGGCTCCGTCACTGGGACCCTCACGGTGAGCGATGCCATCGATGAGGGTGGCTCTGTCACCACGCATGTCCAGCAGGTATCGCTTGCCGGGACCGGCGTTGCTCCGGCGGGCAAGGTCTCGGTTTCGCCCGGCTCGGTGGACTTTGGCTACTACGCGGTGGGCGGAAGCAGTCCCGCGCGGCTCGTGACCATCACGAACAATGGAAGCGCGGCAATCACGGGACTCACGAGCGCGATTACCGGCGACTTCAGTCTTCAGCCCGCTGCGAGCAATCCTTGCGGCGCGACGCTCGCCACGGGAGCAAGCTGCAACCTCGCCGTAGTTTTTTCTCCCATCCAGGTCAACGCCCGCAGCGGCAGTCTTACGATCACGGCAGACAATCTTTCCACTCCATTTATCGTCGCGCTCTCCGGCAGCGGAGCGGCGTTCACGATAGACGGGCCCTCGTCGGCGCTGGTTGCCGGCGGAAAATCCAGCACGTCATATACAGTCAACATCAACTCCGTGAATGGTTCCAAGGGGCCTGTTTCGCTGGCTTGCAGCGTTCAACCTTCCACAGCAACTTGTTCCGTAAGCCCCTCCACTGTCACGCTCATCGGTGACGGCAATCCACAACCCGCAACCGTGACCTTCACGGTCAGCCAGCAGGCGCGCGCATCCGGAAGCGAATGGAGCAGGGTCGGTCTCGCGCTCGCGTTGCTGTTCCCGCTGGGGTTCCTTGGCAAACGCCGCCGCGGATGGGGCGCGCTGGCGGCCCTGCTTTGTCTCGCGCTGCTGCTCCCCATCGGCTGCGGTGTTGCTTCCAGCGCCGGCAGCGACTCCGGAGGCGGCTCTGGAGGCGGTTCCGGCTCGTCCAGCACTTACACTGTGACGGTGACGGGCAGCGTGCCAGGACTCACGAAGAAAGTGGCGACCCAGGTTACGGTGGACTAGGGGCCGAACCTGCGGCGATAACTCCGATTCTTGGTTTTCGCCGCGACTGCTTTAAACTCTATGAGGACCTGAAAACCTGCGAAGGAGCGAAATATATGTTGGCCCGTGCGGCACGATGAATCGGCACGGAGCGGCGTCTGGATACTATGCGTAAGCAACTGGTTTTTGGTCTCGGTATTGTGTTCGCGGTGCTTTCACCCCATGCGATAGCGCAGTCCTCAACCGGTCTGCAGGGCAGCGGCTATTCGAACCAGTCCGTGGACTGCTCCGATCCGCTGCTCGCCAACTCTGCGGAGTGCCAGCCCACCCAGCAGCAGGGTGGATATATGCCGCAGGTCAACGTTCCGCGCAGTTCCGCGCCTCTTCCGCAGCCGGGCATGGTCCAGCCACCCACATACGTTGACACGGGCGCCAACCAGAGCGCGCTTCAGAGCCGCTACGCCAACACCCCGAACCTCGTGCGACTGCCGCCTCAGCCCCTGACAGAGTTTCAGAAATTTGTCGCCGGGACCACGGGACAGGTCCTTCCCATTTTCGGCGCGAATCTTTTTCAGGACGCGCCTTCCACGTTCGCGCCGGTCGATGAGGCCCCCGTCCCGCCGGATTACGTGATTGGCCCGGGGGATGAACTGCGCATCCGCATCTGGGGGCAGGTGAACTTCAACGCCAATGTGCGCGTTGATCGCACGGGAAATATTTATCTCCCGCAGGTGGGGCAGGTCCACGTCGCCGGGCTGCCGTATCAGGCGCTGAGCGAGCATCTTCACGCGGCGGTTGGCCGCGTCTTTCGCAACTTTGACCTGACCGCGGACATTGGCCAGATTCGTGCCGTGCAGGTGTACGTTGTGGGACAGGCGCAGCGCCCCGGCACCTACACCATAAGTTCGCTCAGCACTCTGGTGGACGCGCTTTTCGCCAGCGGCGGCCCCTCTGTGGACGGCTCCATGCGCCACATTTATCTCAAGCGGGGCGGCAAAACCGTTGCCGACTTCGACCTGTACGACCTTCTGGTCAACGGCGATAAATCGCACGACACCACGCTGCAATCAGGCGATGTTATTTTTATCCCGCCCGTGGGCCCGCAGGTGGCGCTCACCGGCAGCGTGCGCCAGCCCGCGATCTATGAACTGCGCGACCACGACACCAGCGTTGCCCAGCTTCTTCAATACGCGGGTGG
Organism: Acidobacteriaceae bacterium; assembly: GCA_035765555.1. Lineage (GTDB taxonomy): Bacteria > Acidobacteriota > Terriglobia > Terriglobales > Acidobacteriaceae > Silvibacterium. The sequence goes on along the minus strand of DASTXK010000372.1, from coordinate 30,260 downwards.
AGCATCCGCCATTGCGTCCGAAGCGCGGATTTCCATCGAGCGCATTACGGACCACCGCGACCGCACCGCCATGGAAGTCGCATTCGACCAGAAGGGATTGGACACTACTCTTCAGCAGGGCGACGTGCTTCGGGTGTTTTCCATTCTGCCCATGTACCAGAAGACCGTGACGCTTCGCGGCAACACGGCGAACCCCGGCCGCTTCGCCTGGCACGAGGGGATGCGGCTCTCCGACCTTATTCCCGACCGCGACTCGCTGCTCACGCGCGATTACTGGTGGAAGCGCGCCCGCGCCGGTCTGCCTTCTCCCACGTTCGAGCCGGTGCCCGCGCTCGCCGCGCGCACCCAGCCCGTCCATCCCTTCGAGCTTCCGCGCAGGAACACATCGCTCTCCGCCGAATGCCAGACACTCGACCAGACCAACTCTGCTTCCTCCGCCTTGCAGCAGCAACGCTGCAATGCTGAGAACACGCAGGAGGCGAACGGGTACGGAATGGGGGCGGGCGCTTACGGATCGACCTATGGAGCCAACAATCCAAACGCTCCATCCGGCGCCGGGAATGCCGGTCCCAACGGCAGCATCAGTCAGGGGACGGCTAACCGGGACCTGGTCGGGGCGGGAACCATCGCCGAGCGCGAAAACGGAGTCGTGACCGAAAACACCGCCGGGGCGATGCACCATCTTCGCGTGACCCTGCCCGCTCCGGAAATTGATTGGCACTATGCCGTCATTGAGCGCCTCGACAAGGACACGCTCAAGACCTCGCTGATTCCCTTCGACCTGGGCAAGCTGGTGCTGGACCATGATCCAAGCCAGAACCTGGAACTCCAGCCCGGCGACATCGTGACCATCTTTTCGCAGGCGGACATTCACGTTCCGCTCGCGCAGCAAACCAAGTTCGTTCGTCTTGAAGGAGAATTTGTCCACGCCGGCACCTACAGCGTTAAACCCGGCGAGACTCTGCCCGAGCTGGTCGCCCGCGCCGGAGGCTTCTCAGCGGACGCCTACCTCTATGGCTCCGAGTTCACCCGTCAATCCACCCGCGCGATTCAGCAGCAGCGCATCAACGATTATGTGCGCAACCTCCAGATGGAGATTTCGCGCGGGGCCATCGCGCAGTCGTCTTCCGCCGTCACCTCCGCGCAGGACCTGGCCAGCGCGAACGCGGCCTCAACCAGCGAGCGCGAGTTGATCGCGCAATTGCAGCAGCTTCGTGCCACCGGACGCATCGTTCTGGAAGTAAAGCCAAAAAGCAGTGGAATCGCGGCCCTGCCTCCGATCCAGCTTGAAGACGGAGACACATTCGTTGTGCCTCCCAGACCCGCGAGCGTGAACGTGGTCGGCGCCGTTTATGACCAGAGCTCGTTCCTCTTTGTTCCCGGCCGCCGTGTTGGAGATTACCTCCATCTGGCCGGCGGCCCCAATCGCGATGCCGACAAGAAGCACGCTTTCATCATCCGCGCCGACGGCTCGGTCATCAGCCGCGCCGCCGCCAATGGAATCTGGGGCAACGGATTCAATTCTCTTACCATGAATCCGGGCGACACCATCGTGGTGCCGGAAAAGACCTACGGCCCCTCCTTCATGCGCGGCTTCCTCGAGTGGTCGCAGTTGTTCTCGCAACTGGCTCTCGGCGCGGCGGCCGTCAGTATCATCCGCTGAGAAACGGTATGGACAACACGATTCTGGTTACGGGCGGCGCGGGATTCATTGGCACGAACTTCGTCCTTCAATGGATTGCCAATACCGATGCGCGCGTTGTGAACCTTGATCTGCTCACCTACGCCGGAAACCGCCGCAACCTGCAATCGGTTGAGAACAACCCGCGCCATATCTTCGTACACGGAGATATCTGCGACCACGCGCTTGTTGCTTCGCTGTTGAAGCAGCACCAGCCCCGCGCTATCGTCAACTTCGCCGCCGAAAGCCATGTGGATCGCTCCATCAGCGGCCCGGCGGCCTTCATTCAGACCAATATCTTCGGCACCTTCACGCTGCTGGAGCAGGCCAGGGCCTACTGGGATTTGCTCGATGCGGACGCGAAGGCCGCATTTCGTTTTCTCCACGTCTCAACTGATGAGGTCTACGGGACACTCCAGCCGGAAGACCCGGCCTTTCAGGAGACCACCCCTTACGCGCCCAACAGCCCCTATGCCGCCTCCAAGGCGTCGTCGGACATGCTGGTGCGCGCCTGGCATCACACCTACGGGCTTCCGGTGCTCACCACCAACTGCTCCAACAATTATGGCCCCTGGCAGTTCCCGGAAAAGCTTATTCCGCTGACGATTCTCAACGCGCTCGAAGGCAAGCCTCTGCCGGTTTATGGAGACGGCCTGAACGTTCGCGACTGGCTTTTTGTCGAAGACCACTGCACCGGGATTCGCCGGGTTCTGGAAGAAGGCCGGCCCGGCGAAACCTACAACATCGGCGGCAACAGCGAGCGCCGGAACATCGACGTGGTTACGACCATCTGCGACATTCTCGACGAGCTTCAGCCCGACCAAGCGATTGGCGGCCGCCGCAAGCTCATTACTTACGTTAAAGACCGTCCTGGTCATGACCGCCGCTACGCCATCGATGCGGAAAAAATTAAGAAGGAACTTGGCTGGCGTCCGGCGCAGCAATTTGAATCTGGCATTCGCCGCACCATTGAATGGTTTCTCGCGCACCGCGAATGGGTCGATCAAGTCCGCTCCGGCGCATACCATGAATGGATCGAGCACAACTACGCCGAAAGGCTCGCGCAATGAAGGGAATCATTCTCGCCGGAGGCTCGGGCACGCGGCTCTATCCGGTCACGCACGTCATCTCCAAGCAGTTGCTGCCCGTCTACGACAAGCCCATGATTTATTACCCGCTCAGCACGCTGATGCTGGCGGGCATTCGCGACATCCTCATCATCTCCACTCCGCAGGACACGCCTCGCTTTGCCGAGTTGCTCGGCGATGGCCACCGCTGGGGCCTGAACCTGAGTTATGCCGTGCAGCCCAATCCCGAAGGCCTTGCGCAGGCTTTCCTTATCGGCAGGGACTTTATCGGCGGCAGCCCCAGCGCGCTTGTTCTCGGCGACAACATTTTCTACGGACAAACCCTCAGCCAGCAGCTCAGGCGCGCCGCCGCCAAAGACAAAGGCGCGACCATCTTCGCCTACCATGTGCAGGACCCGGAGCGCTACGGCGTTGTCGAATTTGATGCGCAGGGCCGCGCGATCAGCATTGAAGAAAAGCCCGCGAAGCCCAAGTCGCGCTGCGCCGTAACGGGGCTCTATTTTTATGACAGCAACGTCGCGGAGATCGCCGCCACCCTCAAGCCCTCCTCGCGCGGCGAGCTTGAAATTACCGACCTCAACCGCCGCTATCTTGAACAGGGCCTGCTCGATGTGGAACAACTGGGCCGCGGCATGGCCTGGCTCGATACCGGCACCCACGACTCGCTCTTCGAGGCCTCGATGTTCATCCAGACCATCGAGCGCCGCCAGGGAGTGAAAATCGCCTGCCCGGAAGAAATCGCCTTCCGCTATGGCTACATCAGCCGCACTGATCTTGAAGCGCTCGCGCACCCGGTGCGCAAAAGCGGCTACGGCCAATATCTGCTCTCTCTTCTCGGCGACCCCAGCGGTGCGCAGGGGCTGGCCCAATGAACATTGAACAGACGGCGCTTCCGGGCGTGCTCCTCTTTACGCCAAAAAAATTTGCCGACTCTCGCGGGGCCTTCTGGGAAACCTATAACGAGCGGCTTATGCAGCAGGCCGGCCTGCCAACCGAATGGAAGCAGGACAACACCTCCACATCCGTCGGGAACGTCATTCGGGGCATTCACTACCAGATCACACAGCCGCAGGGGAAACTCATTCGCGTGACCTATGGTGCAGTTTTTGACGTGGCCGTAGATCTCCGACGCGGCTCCTCAACTTTTGGCAAGCACATCGGCGTGGAACTATCAGAAGAAAATGCGGCCATGCTCTGGATACCCGCCGGCTTTGGACACGGCTTCGCCGCGCTGAGCGACAGGGCAGGCATGGCCTACAAGGTCACGGATTTCTATTCCCCGTCGGGCGAGCGGACGATCCTGTGGAACGATCCGAGGCTGGCCATTCCATGGCCCGTCGACGAACGCGAAGCCATTGTCTCGGACAAAGACCGCCAGGGAAGCAGCTTTGACGAGGCAGAGGTCTTCCCGTGAGTCGGTTCCTCATTCTTGGCGCGCAGGGTCAGCTTGGCGTCGAGTTGCAGAATGCATTTCAGGATGCGGGCGAAGTCATCGCCCTTGGGCGCGAAGGCTGTGATCTCAGTAGTGGTTCGAGCATCCGCGCCGCGGTTCAGCAAGCGCATCCGGACGTGATTCTGAATGCCGCCGCCTATACCGCTGTGGACCGCGCCGAATCCGAGCCTGAACTGGCCATGCGCATCAACGGCGAGGCGCCGGGGATTCTTGCGGAGGAAGCGAAAAGATGCGGCGCGCTGCTCGTCCATTACTCCACAGATTATGTTTTTGACGGCGCGAAATCCGCGCCATGGGTCGAAGAGGATCCTACGAATCCGCTGAACGTCTACGGCGAAACCAAGCTCGCCGGAGAGCGGAATATCCAGCAGGCAGGCGGCGACTATCTTGTATTCCGGACAAGCTGGGTCTTCAGCCCGCGCGGCAAGAACTTCCTGCTTACCATGCTGCGGCTGGGCCGCGAGCGCACGGAATTGCGTATTGTGGACGACCAGCGGGGCGCGCCTACTTCCGCGATCGCACTGGCTTCGGCCACGCGGCGGATCATAGATGCTGGGCGAGGCAATACCGGCCTGTATCACATGACGTGTGCGGGAGAAACGACCTGGTGCGGCTTCGCGCGGGCCATCTTCGCCCGAGCGCGCGCGGAAAAGCGCTGGGCCGCGGTCATCGGCATTTTGGCATCGGAATATCCAACTCCAGCCAGGCGCCCGGGCAACTCTGTATTGTCAAATGCGAAATTGAAATCGACATTTGGAGTCGAGCTTCCCAACTGGGAATCTGCTTTGGAAGTTGCGCTGCGAGCTATCGGAGGGCCCGGATCTGAAGGCCGTTAGTAAGCGCCCTTGCTGTGAAGGATCACCTTGAAGGTCTTGAGCAGAATCTTCAATTCCATCCACAGGCTCCACTGCTCCACATACTGGACATCCATCTGGACCCGCTCGGCGTAGTCCACATCGCAGCGGCCGGAGACCTGCCACAAGCCCGTGATGCCCGGCAATGCGTAGGTGTAGGTGCGGAAGTACTGGCCATACTTCGCGCGCTCTTCATCGACAATTGGACGCGGGCCCACGAGGCTCATGTCCCCAGCCAGCACGTTCAGCAGTTGCGGAATTTCATCGAGGCTCGTCTTCCGCAGCAGTTTGCCGATCGGAGTGACGCGCGGGTCGTCGCGCAGTTTTTGCGTGCGGACCCATTCTTCGCGCGCCTCGCCGTTTGCGCTCAGGTACTCGTCCAGCAGCGTGTCGCTGTCCTCATACATTGTCCGGAACTTCCAGACATTAAGAGGCTTCTGATACTGCCCGATGCGGCGATGGCGATAAAGTACCGAGCCGTCGGACGTGAGCCGGACGGCGCACGCCACAAGCAGCCCCAGCGGAAGCGCGATGGGCAGCGCCAGAAGGACCAGCACGAGATCCAGCACCGGCTTCAGCATGTTGTATTGGAAGGAAGCGACCGGCAGGCCGCGGAGCGCCGCCTCAAAGGCCGGATCGGCAAAGCCTGCTGCTTGAAAATTCTCTTCTTTGTAAGACAGATCTGCTGTAACTATCTCAGGTGTGGCCATCCCCCAAAAACGTCCTCTGCTATAAATTTGGCAATCAATCCGGGCCGGGATTTTCCCGGGAACTTCCGGATGTTCTGTCGGCCATGCCCCGGCGCAATGATCGAGACCTGGTCAAGTTATTGGAACGCCACCCCGGCAAAGGCGAAAGCTCGCCGATCCGCATAGCTTATCCATTCCTGCCCTATGATTTATATCAGTCGGCACAATCATGCTTATCCATTAGAAACAGCAATGGATAAGAGTAATTCCAGATCGGGCCCGGCATCCCAAAATGAACCCGGCGCATATTTATAAGTTGCGCAGAGGCTTGCGTAAATCGCCGTTCTTCGGATTACTAAAGATGCAGATTGGGAAAAGTACAGCACATCGACGCACGAACAGGGGTCCTGCTCGCCATGAATCGCCGATATTTATAACTTATGTTTGAAGCTGGCACTATCTTAACCCCTAATTCGGGAAAACATAAATGCCAAAAGTAATATGATTAACTTGATAACCCCTAACTCATTCAATCATTCATGAAACTGGTCTCGTAACTTAAACTTGATAACCGCAACGGGCCGACAATCACCTGCCCGATCCTCTGGGGCCGGTTCACGATTCTGAACACCTCTTTCGCAGCGCCCCCGCCGCAGCGCTGGTAATTCCGCAAACTTTTCATCAAACTGGATGCAGACCCTTGGATTCTCCATTTCCAATTCGCGGTAACGCATCTGCCACTCCGGACTTCCATGCCGCGCGCGAGCTTGAGGCGCGCCTCTCATCGGTGGTTCGCGGAGAGGTCCGCTTCGACGCAGGCTCCCGCGCGCTCTACGCGACTGACTCGTCCAATTACCGGCAGGCGCCCATCGGCGTGGTCCTGCCTCGCGATGCGGCGGACGCGGAAGCCGCGGTCGGCGCGTGCCGCGAATTTGGCGCGCCGATTCTCTCGCGGGGCGGCGGCACCAGTCTCGCCGGGCAGTGCTGCAATGTCGCGGTGGTCTTCGATTTCTCCAAATACATGAGGTCGATTCACTCGCTCGACGCTGAGCGCAAGCTGGCCCGCGTGGAGCCGGGGATCGTGCTCGACCGCGTGCGCGAGGCCGCCGAGAAGCACCACCTTACCTTTGCGCCCGACCCGGCAACGCACTCCCGCTGCACTATCGGCGGCATGATCGGCAACAATTCGTGCGGGGTCCACGCGCTCATGGGCGGCAAGACGGACGACAACATCCGCTCGCTCGACGTGCTGCTTTACGACGGAACCCGCCTGACCGTCGGCGCCACCAGTGATGACGAGTTTGCCTCGATCCTCGCTGGCGGAGGCCGCCGCGCTGAGATTTATCGCGCGCTTGCCGGCATTCGCGACCGCTACGCTCCACTCATTCGCGAGCGTTTTCCCAAAATTCCCCGCCGCGTCTCGGGCTACAATCTCGATTTTCTGCTTCCGGAAAACGGCTTCCACGTTGCACGCGCTCTCGTGGGCAGCGAAGGCACCTGCGTTACGGTCTTATCCGCCGAGCTCGACCTGAAGCCCAGCCCGCCGCATCGCCGCCTCGTCGTTGCGACCTTTCCTGATGCTTTCACCGCCGCCGACAGCGTGCCCGCTGTTCTGGAACACAAGCCCATCGGTCTTGAAGGTTTCGACGGCATGCTCATCGACTTCATGCGCCGCAAAAACCTCGCCGAAGACGACATTCCGCTGCTGCCCGAAGGCAAAGGTTTTCTGCTGATTGAATTCGGCGGCTGGTCGCCCGAGGACGCCGACCGCCAGGCCAGCGAATTCGCGCAGGCTGCGCAGTCCTTCTCGCCGAAGCCGTCAATCCGGCAGTATTCGCCCGACGATGCGAAGCGCGTCTGGTTCGTGCGCGAAATGGCGCTGGGAGCAACGGTCTTTGTTCCCGGCGAGCCGCATGGATGGGAGGGCTGGGAAGACTCCGCCGTGCCTCCGGACAAGCTTGGATCGTACCTGCGCCAGCTTTATGCGCTCATGGAGCGGTACGAATATCGCGGTCCCATGTACGGCCACTATGGACAAGGCTGCGTCCATCTGCGCATCAACTTCGATCTTGAGACTGTAGAAGGCATCGCCAAATACCGCGACTTTATCGACCACGCCGCGGATATTGTTGTGGCGCACGGAGGGTCCTTTTCCGGCGAGCATGGAGACGGCCAGTCGCGCTCGGCGCTGCTGCCCAAAATGTTCGGCCCGGAGCTGATCCAGGCCTTCCGCGAATTCAAGGCGGTGTGGGACCCGGAAAATCGGATGAATCCCGGCAAGCTGTCGGGACCGGAAATTTACAGCCCCACGGACAATCTCCGTCTCGGAGCGGGCTACAAATCTCATCACGAAAATACCTTCTTCCGGTTTCCCGACGATAAAGGGTCGCTCTCCGAAGCCTCGCTGCGCTGCGTCGGAGTTGGAGCGTGCCGCAAGGTGGACTCCGGCTCCATGTGCCCCAGCTACATGGCCACGCGCGAGGAGAAGCACTCCACGCGCGGACGCGCGCACCTGTTATGGGAAATGCTCGAAGGCAACGTCCTGAACCACGACTGGCAGAGCGAGGCCGTGAAGGAGTCGCTCGACCTCTGCCTCTCCTGCAAGGCCTGCAAAACCGAATGCCCGGTGAATGTGGACATCGCCACCTACAAGGCGGAATTTCTCGCCCATTATTACGAGCAGCATCGGCATCCGCTGCGCGACTACGCATTCGGCTTCATGGATAAGTGGGCGCGGCTGGCTTCTGTGATTCCCGGCGTCACGCCGCTGCTGGCCAATCTGCCGCTCCAGGTTCCCGGCGTCAGCGGCATGGTCAAATCCATCTTCGGAGTCGCCCCGCAGCGCAGGCTGCCTCAGTTCGCGCCCTACAGCTTCACCAGCCGACATCGCGATACTCCCGCGCCGTCAAAAAACCGCGTCATTCTCTGGCCGGATACCTGGAACAACTACTACCATCCGAAGACCCTTGCCGCCGCCCAGCAGGTGCTGGAGTCCGCCGGATGCGGAGTCGCCGTGCCCCGGCAGCATTTGTGCTGCGGACGCCCGCTCTACGACTTTGGCTTTCTGACCGCTGCCCGCCAGTATCTGCAGCGCGCCATGCAGGCGCTGGAGTCCGAAATCGACTCCGGGACTCCTATCGTCTTCCTCGAACCCTCCTGCGCCAGCGTTTTCCGCGATGAGCTAAGGAATTTCTTTCCGAAGGACGCCCGCGCCGCCGCCCTCCGCAAGCAGACCTATATATTGAGCGACTTCCTGGCCCAGCGCGCGCCAAGCTACCAGCCGCCCGATCTCTCCGGACAAACTGTCGTTCTGCACGGCCACTGCCACCATAAGTCGTTGATGAAAATGGACTCCGAGGTGGAACTGCTCCGCCGCACCGGGGCCGCCGTTACCCTGCTCGACTCCGGGTGCTGCGGCATGGCCGGCCCTTTCGGCTTTGAGCGCGAGAAGTTCGAGGTTTCCCAGACCCTGGCCGAGCGGGTGCTTTTGCCCGCCGTCCGTACCGCCGCGCCGGAAACCCTCCTCGTTACCGACGGCTTCAGTTGCCGCGAGCAGATCGCGCAGAACTCGCCCCGCCGGGCGCTGCACCTGGCCGAGGTCCTGGCCCGATCCAAATCGCGGTAGGCATCCCATTTTTTCCCCGCAGGGCAGTTTTTTCCCTCTACCCCTCCCAAAAGTCACCCTTCGGTAACTTTTACACTGCGTATTCAAATGGTTACACCCAACCAAAAATAAAGTTCCCCCATCTATATCAACGAGTTACGATTTCTGGAGTGACTCCATCCTTTTGGCACGCAACCTGCTGTATTCCGGGCATAAGGACGCTGCGCAGCTTCCGGGTGTGCTCGGTAAGAACATACAAGGAAGGCAGTTCATGACGATGAGAAACAAGAGCAAAATGACGTACCTTTCGATCCCCTCGGCATTGACGGCCCTGTGCGTAGCGGCCGCCCTGGGAGTACCGGCGTTCGGCCAGCAGGCTCCGCCGCAGCAGAACCCTCCGGCGCAGGTGCAGACCGGAGCAACCACCGGCGCGAACACCACTGACAATGAAACTTCCGCCACCGGCCAGCCCCTTCAGGTGCAATCGAACGAGGGCTTCTGGGGGCATCTGAATCCCTTTGCCCGCAAAAAGTGGGTGCACAGGCAGCTTGACCCGGTCAAGGACCGCCTGAACGAACTCGACCAGCTTCAGGCCCGCAACGCCCGCGACATCAAGGATGTGGATTCGCGCGCCCAGGCCGGAATCCACCGCGCCGAAGCCAAGGCCGGAGAAGCGAGCGAAACCGCGACCGCAGCCAACAATACCGCCAACCAGGCGAACCAGTTGGCCCAGCAGGCCAGCAACCATACCCAGCAGTTGGGCGAAACGGTCAGCAATCTCGATCAGTACCACAAGGTCAACGACACGGAGATTCGTTTCCGTCCCGGCCAGACCAAACTGAACCAGCAAGCCCAGGATGCCCTCTCCCAGATCGCTTCATCTGTTCAGGGGCAGAAGGGCTACATTATTGAAATCACCGGATACTCGCACCTGCGTGGGCAGGCCGGGATCCGCAGCTCGCAGCAAATGGCCGATGCGGTCGCCCGCTATCTGGCCGAACATCAGGTGCCCATCTATCGCATCCATCAGGTTGCGATGGGGCACGCCGAAATCGACAACGAACCCGTCACGCGCGGCACGGTGGTGCACGTGATGCTTATGCAAAACAGTTTAGCGGCCTTGAACACGCCTTCAGCCGATGGCGGTTCGCCGATTGGTGCGACGCAGCAGTCTTCCGCGCAGCCCTCCCCTCAGGGTGCTGCGTCGCAGCCAGCGGTCAATAACAACTAGAAGAAAAAGGCACGCAACAAGCTCTCACACAACGAGAGAACCAAGGCAGATTGGCCCCTCACTCGAGGGGCCCTTTTTTTGCTTCCGGTGCCGTCTTGAATCAGAGCTGCGCGGGTGTCACGCTCCGACGTGGCCCAGCCCGACTCCGATAAAGTACGTGACCAGGCCCTCGACGGCGCCGACGGCTGTCATCTCGAATCCGCTGGACCACCACGAGCGCACGGTGATGAGTGACTTGGCCGCGCCGACGGCGAAGTGGGCGGCGAGTGACACGATGCCGGAGACGATGATGGCCTCGTATCCGCGCAGGAAGAAGAACGGGATGATGGGAATGAACGCGCCGACGGCGGTGGAGAGCGCGGCAGAGGACGCCGCGATGAGTGGCTTGCGCAGCCCTTCCTCGCTGGTGCTGAAGCGTTCGGCGGCGAGCGCGCGCAGGAACTGGTCTTTGTCGCGGGCGATGTGGTCGACGAAACGGTCGGCGTCGTCCTCGGGCAGGCCCTTGACCTGGTAGTAGAGTGAGAGCATTTCGCGGGCTTCGGGAGCGTTCATCTCAATGGCGTCGCGCTCGCGCTGCACTTCAGCCTCATAGATTTCGCGCTCGCTTTTGGCGCCGAGGTACGCGCCGGAGCCCATGGAAAGCGCGCTGGCGATCATGCCGGCGATTCCGGCCAGCAGCACGTAATGGCTGTTGCCCAGCGTTGCGCCCGAAACGCCGGAGACGATGCCGAAGATCGCGCCCAGCCCGTCGTTGACGCCGTAAATAGCATCGCCGATCCAGCCTGCGGCCTGGCGGCCCGAGTCGTGACGCTTGGCCAGCAGGTCTTCCAGCATGGCCCGCGGGTTCGCGCGCTGCTCCTCGACGGCGTGGCGCGGGTAGCGATGCCGGATGAGGCTGCTGAGCTCGTGGTAATGCTCACGCTCCTCCTCAATGACCTGGCGGAGAATTTCGAGGCTGCGCTCATCGTCCAACTCGCGAAGTTGGCGACTGTAGAGGGCGATGGCGCGGCTCTCGTCAATCTCCAGCCGGCGCAGCGCCATGCGTTCGCCGCCCAGACGATTGGCGAGGCTGTCCGCATCGCCCGTGAGTTTACCGTGATATTTTGGCACCTGCGCGCCGAGTTCGCGGATGCGTTCGGCCCACTGCTCGGCGTGCTGCCGCTCGGCCTCGGCCATCTGCCGGAGCGCCTCGGCGCGGATAGGGTCGGATTCCCGCCGAGCCAGCTCCTGATAGGTGTAGAAGCCGCTCATCTCGGTCTGCCAGTTGAGGTCAAGCGCGCGCAGCAGCCTGTGCCGCCGCTTGTGTTCAGACTTGCCGGGCCGCATCAGTTCGCTTCGCCTCCAATTTGGTAGGGAAAGGTGAACCGGCCGATCTGGATGACGGAGCGGTCGGCGGGCGGCCAGATGCGGAACGACTCCACCCGCTTGATGGACGAGTTGAGCCGCGCCGTGACCGAGCCGAGCAGGCGTCCGGAAGTGGCTTCATAGAACTTGACGTTGAGCAGGTCTTCTCCGTGCTCCCAGCCAATGAGGTACTGTCCGGGCGCAAGGTCGAAGTCTCCAATTTTGAGCGGCACCTGGGTCACGAAGAAATGCGAGTACTTGCCGTTGGCCGAGTATCCGGCGGTGATGAGCACGACCCCGGCGACGTACTTGCCGTAGCCATCGGTGATGCCGGAGGCGGTGCGCATCTCGGTCTCGATGCGCTCGCGGACCACTGGCGCGCGCGGCGGCAGCAGGGCTTTCAATTCGGCCGCTGTGGCCGGACGCCAGCTTTCATGCGCGGTCTGTGCCTGACACAGAAGGCCGCAGCCGAAAAACAAAATCGCAACCGCAATGAGTCTTCGCATTTGGAACTACTCCAGATACACAATGCCCCGCTGCAAGGCGCTGGTGGCGGCCTGCGTGCGGTCGCTGACACCCAGCTTGCTCAGGATGCTGTTGATGTGGGTCTTGACCGTGGCCTCGGAGATGTGGAGGTCGCTGCCGATCTCCTTGTTACTGCGGCCAGCGACAATGCGCTTCAGCACCTCAAGCTCACGCCCGGTGAGCACGGGACCGCCCATGCGCCCGGCGAGCTTCTCCGCAACAACAGCCGGAATCTTGGACTTGCCGGCGTAAACGGCGCGGATGGCTTCGGTCAGCTCCGCCGCGTCCATGCCCTTGAGCAGATACCCCTTCGCTCCCGCCTGCAAGGCGCGATAGATGTCCTCGTCGCCGTCGAAGGTGGTGAGCACAATGATGCGGGCCGTGGGCTGCTCGCGCCGGATGCGGGCGATGGCGTCTGCGCCACTGATCTTGGGCAGGCGCAGGTCCATCAGGGTGACGTCCGGCTTGTGATTGCGATGCGCCAGAATCGCCTCTTCGCCGTCGGACGCTTCAGCAACAACGCGCAGTCCATCGACCGTATTGAGCAGAGCAACCAATCCTTTGCGGACAATGGCGTGGTCGTCCACGACGAGGATTTTGATCGGTTCCTTATCTATGCGTGTCGGCTCATTCATCTGGTTTCGCCTCCGGTTGGGACTTCCACCCGCACCCGCGTCCCTTCCCCCTCGCTGCTGGTTATCGTAATGGTTCCGCCGATCTGTTGCGCGCGCTCGCTCATGCCGGTGAGTCCAAAATGGCCGTCAAGGACGGATGGAGCCGGGCCGGTGAACCCCCGTCCATTATCGGCGATGGTCATGCGGATGCGCCGCCGCGAAAATTTGAGCATGATCTCTACAGTGCTGGCTCCGGAATGCCGGACGGCGTTCGTGACGGCCTCCTGCGCGATGCGCAGCAACTCGCTCTCGGTGCGCTCAGGCAGCGGGCGGTATGTTCCCTGGACTTCGACCTGGGGCTTGATCTGCGAGCCGCTGGTGACGCGCTCGGACATCTGGACAAGCTGCGAGGCGAGGTCGCGGTTCTCCGAACCCTGCGAGCGCAGCTCCCAGATGGCGCGGCGCGCATCGTCAAGGCCGGTCTTCACCAGATTCTGCGCCTCGTCCAGAGACTCACGTGCGGCCTCGCCCGAATGCGAGAGCAGTTGCTTTGCAAGCTGCAACTGAACCGAAACGGCGACGAAGCCCTGTGCCAGCGTGTCGTGGATTTCGCGGGCGATGCGGTTGCGCTCGGCGAGCACGGCGTTGAAGCGCGACTCCACCTGGCGCACCCGCCACAGATACGCGGCATAGGCCAGCAGCGCGGCGACAATGATCAGCAGCACATAAAACCAGATGGTCTGGTAGAAATAGGACCGCAACTGGAAGGCGAGCGAGGCCGGGGCGGCGCTCCATACGCCGTCGTTATTGCTGGCCATGACCTCGAACCGGTAGTGCCCCGGAGAAAGGTTGGTGTAGTACGCGCTGCGCTCGGAACCGGCGTCGATCCACTTGTGGTCGAAGCCGTCGAGCTTGTAGCGAAAGCGCACTTTGCTGGGCGCGGCGAAGCTGAGAGCGGCGTAATCAAAAGCGAAGCGGCGGCTTCCGGCGGCGATCTTCAGCGGGCCGGTAGCGGCGTCCGGCTCAGGCTGGTCGTCCACGCTGAAGCGCACAATAGCCATCAGCGGAGGCACGCGGTTGGTGTCCAGATGCGCGGGGTTCACGGTGGCCACGCCCTTCAGGGTCGCGAACCACAGCGCCCCGTTGCGCAGACGCCATGCGGCGGGATGTCCGCCGCTGCTGGCCTCGCTGATCTTCATGCCATCGGCGGTGCCGTAGCGCTGGACGGGGAGCGAAGCGGCCTTGCCGTCTACGTAGTGGTTGAGCGCGTCGCGGCTCACGCGGTCAATGCCTTCGTTGGAGCTGATCCAGAGGTGGCCGCTGTCATCGGCGAGAATGCTGTAGATGTTGGCGGGCAGGTCCGCGTTGGCGGGCAGGTCCGCGCCTTCAGGCCGCACGGATTTGAAAGCGCCGTCGCGCCAGCGGTTGAGTCCACCGCCGTTGGTGCCAATCCAGAGCGCGCCGTCGTCGTCCTCATGCAGCGCAGTGATGACGCGGTTAGAGAGACCGTCGCGAGTCGTGTAGTTCCGGAAATGGCCCTCCTGCATTCGCGTCAGGCCGCCGAGCGTGGCGATCCAGAGGCCGCCACCGCGCGCCTGCGCGATGGCTCCAACCAAGTCGCTGCCGAGGCCGTCGAGGGCCGTCCACGTCGTGAACTTGCCATTCTGGAACTGCGACAGGCCGCGCCGCGTGCCGATCCAGAGCGTGCCCTGCGCGTCGAAGTAGAGCGAGCGGACGAAGTCGTCGGCGAGGCCATCGGCAGAGGTGAAGACCTTGACCGTTCGACCGCGCATGCGGTCGAGGCCATCGGGAGTGCCGATCCAGAGGTCTCCGTTGGGCGCGGCGGCCAGCGACAGAATGATGTTGCTGGAAAGGCCGTTCGCCGTGGTCAGCGTGGAAAAGCCGTGCTGGTCAATGGCGCTGGGATTCGCGGAGTCCAGCCCGCCTCCGTCGGTGCCCAGCCAGACGGTCCCGGAGTGGTCCTGCGTGACGGCGAGAATATGGTCGTCGGAGATGCCGTCCGCCGCTGTGTAGGTAGTGAACTTGCGGTTGCGGAGAATGTCGACGCCGCCGGATTCGGTGCCCAGCCAGAGGTTCCCTTCGCGGTCTTCGGCGACGGAAAGGACAAGGTTGCTGGAGAAGCCCTCGCGCGGCGTGAATGACTCGATCCGTCTGTCCACCATCCGAGCGATGCCGGATGAGGTGCCGATCCAGAGCGCGCCTTCACGGTCGCGGAAGAGAAGGTTGATGCGGGCGGCGGGCAGGCCATTCTTTTCCGAATAACTTTGGATTTTCGACGGATGCGCCGGGTCGTAAAACCACAGTCCCGCGTCGCCGCCTATCCAGACCGCTCCATTTGGAGCGGCGGCCAGCGCGTGAACGCGCTTGTTGGCCAGCGCTGCAATGGACTCGCAGCCGGCCATGTTGCAGGCTTCCACGCCGTTGCGCGTGCCCGCCCACACCCGTCCAGCCCCGTCGAGCGCGAGGGCCTCGACCGGCGAAGGCGCTCCGGCCAAGGTGAAGTAGGTCGCGTTTCCGGGCGCGGCGTGGAACAGCCCCTCGGTGGTCGAAAGCCAGAGCGAGCCGTCGTCGAGTTCCAGCAGGCGGCTGTGTTCATCAAGCGGCGGAACCCCTGGCACGTTGATGAATCCCGCGCCGTCCTGCCGCGACAATCCCGAGGAGGTCGCCGCCCAGACGCGCCCGTCACGGTCCTCGAAAAGCGACCAGGCGATGCTGCCCGCAGTGTCCGGAAAGCCTTGAAACACTCCATCGCTGTAGCGGGCGATGCCGTTGGCGGTACCGATCCAGAGCGCGCCTGAGCGGTCTTGCATGAGGGCGTAGATGAGGTCGCCGGGGATCTGCGGCGTGTTCTTGTGCGTGTAGACGCGGAACCGGACCGAATCGAAGCGGACCAGTCCGGCTTCAGTGCCGAACCACATGAATCCGTCGCGGCCCTGCGCCACCGCGTGGACCGTATTCTGCGGCAGGCCGTTGTCGGTTTGCCACGATTGATAGCCGTAGTGCCGCAGGTCCTGATGCGGATCGAGCGCCCAGCACGCCGCCGCGCACAGCAGCAGCGCGGCCATGACCGCGCAGGCCGGGAAGGCGGAGTAGAGACATCGGCGGTGGGTTCGCATCCTTGCCTGAATCCTACATCCGGGCGCACTTATCCTTCACCCGCGCTTCTTCGCACCCGCTTGTGGCCCTGCACTCGCGGGCCCTGCTTGCAGCATGACCCAGACTTTCTCCGCTGCCGGAGCGCCGATCGTCACCTGGCCCGAATCCGTCTCGATGGCCAGCGTCTGGTCATAGTTCTTCTTCAGCACGCGGACGGCGCCGCCGGGAGCGATTCCAATCTCGTGCAGAAAGCGCAGCAGTTTGGGGTCGCGCTCATAAAGGCTGGCGACGGTGTAGTCGGCCCGCTCCCCGCTCTCGGCCAGCGTCAGCAGTCCGCGGCGTGCGCGCCGCGCGGGGCTTTCCGGCAGCACCGAATTGCCATGCGGACAGGTTCCCTGCTCGCCCAGCTTTTCGAGCAGCCGCGCCTCGAATGCGGGAGAGACGGCGTGCTCCAGCCGCTCAGCCTCATCGTGGACCTCGTACCAAGGCATCCCGAACATCTCCGACAACATGCGCTCGATCAGGTGATGCCGAAGCGCGGTGCGGCGCGCCACCTGGCGGCCTTTGGGAGTGAGCTTCACCACCCCGTCGGCCTTCACGTCCACATAGCCGTCGCGCTTCAGACGGCGCAGCGCCATGGAGACCGCTGGCGGCGAGACGCCCAGCCAGTGCGCCAGCGTGGCCGAAATCACGGTCTGGCCCTCGCACTCGGCCTCCAGCACGGCCTTCAAATAATCTTCCTTGGAGATGCTGATGCTGTTCTTCACGGCTCCTTCAGCATCGCCTTCAACGCGGTGGTTGTAAAGAGCAGGGCTTGAATGGAGCACTGCGTCTCCCACGTCTCAAAATCGAGACGTGGGGCAACCTGTGAACATCGGCAAGCCCGCCACCTTCCAGCCCGGCCCCGGACGCATCCGCTTCAACGGACACGTCGAATCGCAGGACATCTGCCGCCGCCTCCGCTTCTCCAACGACGACTCCGCCCAGATCGCCGCCCTCGTCGAAAACCACATGCGCTTCGGAGACGTGCGCCGCAGGAAGCCCTCAACCCTCAAGCGCTTTTTCCGCCTGCGTGATTTTCCCGAACACCTGGCCCTGCACCGCATGGACTGCCTCGCCAGCCACGGCGGCCTCGACCTCTACAATTTCGCCAAAGAAAAATACGAAGCCACGCCTGAAGAAGAAGTCCGCCCGCCACTCCTGCTCACCGGCAATGACTTAATCGCGGCGGGATACACCCCCGGCCCCGACTTCAAGCGCCTCCTCGCCCTCGCCGAAGACGCCCAACTCGAAGGCCGCATCCACACCAAAGCCGAAGCCCTCGCGCTTGTTGCCAGCGATCGCAATAGAAAAATGTAGGAAGCGCAATTCGGTAGACGTGCAAAAACAATAACTCGAAAATTCTGCTTGACACAATCCGAATCGGGCTCATAATTATTCCGCTTCAGTTTTCGAGCCAGCCACGCCTGAAGCGATTCCAGAGACCCTCCCCTGACGCTGGCGCTTGCTTTCTCCCAATCTGTCGACGGCCCAACTGACTTCACGTAGTGGAGGTATGGAAATGGGCATCCGCAGTCGCCGCTATCTGATCCCTCGCGCCGCATTCGCCGGCATCGCCATCAGCCTGCTGGCTGTTATCGCCGCTGCTCAACAGCCCAGGGTCCTCGCACCGCATGATCCGATCGCGCCGGAGGCAAAGACGCACTTCCAACTGCGGTCTGTTCCAGGCTCAATTGCGGGGGGCCCGTGGATCGTCGATGCGCATGATCAGTCCATCCTTTACCTGAAGAATGTGGTGGAAAACGCTTCGATCACCGTAGCGCCCGTTCTGCACCTCAGCGACGGCACAAAATACCAGTTGCCCGCTGTGCAACTCGCGCCCTCAGGCATCGCCAAGGTGGACATCGGCGCCAGCCTGGAAAGCATGGGGATTGCCCCTCTGGCAACGCTCTCCGGCTGGGTGGAGATTCAATACAATTGGCCTTGGGAGCCGCTCTGCGCCTATTTGAGAGTTGTGGACCTGACACGCAGCATGGTATTCAGCTTCGGATTTTCCGCGCCCGGACCCTTATCTTCGCAAGCGGAAAAGTCCGCGTCTCAGGTAAGAGAAGGGATGTGGTGGAAGCAGGAAAAGAACGTGACCGGCTTCCTCACGCTGGCCAACACAACCCCAAAAGCGATGAACGCGACCGTACAGATCGAAGGTAATCTCGGCGCGGTTTTGGGTAGCCACACCATCACGGTTCCGCCACAAGGCATGACCACTCTGGATTTGTTGGAACTGCAAACGGCTGCTACCAAGGAGGGCGGAATCCGCATCACTTATGTTGGAGCGCCGGATGCGTTGCTGATCAACGGAGGACTCGAGGATGTTGGCGTTGGTTATTCGGCCAATTTGCCATTCGCCGCGCCCGAGCGCACGCCACCTAAGGGGGCGCACGCCATCATACCGCAGAGCTTCGCCGAGTTGGGCCTGATGACCGGCCAAGCCGATCCCTATATGAGCTTCCCAGCGGGAACCATATTCACGCCCTACTCATTGCTCCGTAATGTCTCGCTTTCTCCCATCACGGTTACGCCAGCTCTCTGGTGGATGCAGGGCGCCGCGCCGACGTCCTTCCAGCTTCCGTCCATTCGCCTGCTGCCCAGCCAGACCTACCGCCTGGATATGCCTTCGTTGCTGGCGTCGGCTGGCTTGAAGGACTTCAGTGGAAGCCTGAATATGGTTTTCGATACTCAGGGCCAGACAGGGCTTCTGATGGCGGCAGGCAGCGTTGACAAGACCAACACGTACGTGTTCGAGGTCGCTTCACGCGGCGTTGTGAAAAGTGCGGGCAAGTCGCTGTCCTACTGGAGCACCGGCAACGGCGATGACACCATGGTCACGATATGGAACCCCGCCGACGAGGAGCAGACCTTCATCTTCCGCCTCGTTTTCGCCGGAGGCCACTATGACGACCTGATGACGCTTGGCCCAAGAGCGACGGCCATGTTTGACATCTCCGACATCATCCGCACTGCCGGCGCGGACGCCGAGGGGAACATTATTCCTCCGGGCACGCAGGAAGGAAGCGCGAAAATCGTGGGAATCGAGGCGGAAAATCAAAATATACTGCTCGCTGTGGATTCAGGCATTTACAACGT
The DNA here is from genome assembly GCA_035765555.1 of Acidobacteriaceae bacterium. Taxonomy (GTDB): domain Bacteria; phylum Acidobacteriota; class Terriglobia; order Terriglobales; family Acidobacteriaceae; genus Silvibacterium. Next base: position 10,916 of record DASTXK010000372.1, on the reverse strand, counting down.
CCGCAAAGCCACTTGCTACACGAACTGTCCGACCTGCGACGGATCAACCCTGTTTTCAATTTTGTTTGACCCGTTCGGCGTCGCCATAAACGAACAGACGCAGGAATCCTTCACTGCCCAGTGGAATACCGGCTCGCAGTACGACTACACTACAAACGCCTCCTGGAACAGCAGCAATACGAGCGTGGCCACCGTCCAGACAGGGCTGGTCAACGGTATTTCCGCCGGCGATATTACATTGAGCGCCGGATACTCCGACGTGCCCCTCTATGCGCCGAATTACTGCGCCCCTTCAGGCTGTCCCCTTTTCGGCGGCGGCAGCGGCAGTGCGCCGGGCACGGTTCAAGTTCCCACGGCTGATCCCATACAGTGGGATAACTCAAATGTTGCCAATAGCTGCGATCCCGGTTATTCAGGCTGGATCCGAGACGTAACAAAGCAAGTCGTAGATCAAACCGGAGCAGGCATACTGGCCTCCTACCAGCAAATGGCGGAATCATACACCATACAAAGTGATGGTCTACATATGGGGAATATCCAAACTGGCCAAGGATCAACCAATGCCTCAGGTATGTTCGGTGATACGTACCGTGTCTGTAGCACATATTGCACCGGAAGCGCCACCACCTCAACTACGCAACATCCTACGGACACATGGAACGGTCAAACATATACGTTGCAGACGAATTCGGTCGTTTACGCCTGTACCTCTATCTCAATAAATGGAAGCATTTCCAAGCCACAGTAAGGAGGAGCCAGGTGAAGCGGGCATTGTCAATAACGGGGATTGTATGGATCACAGTAGGTGCGATTATTGCGTTGGGACAAGCGAAACCTCCAATTCACCCACGTGTGACCCTGACTTCCAGTGGGACTGCAATAAAGACGATTACTGAAATTGGCCGTCGGGCTAAACTCCCCATCGGAATCATTCTCGGAAAGGACTACGCACGATTGTGTCGCGTCTCGGGTTCATTTGACTTCTCAGATTCTGATGCTCGTGATGATCTTCGGAAGGTAGCAGGATTAGCCGATTATGAAGCGACTGAGGAACATGGCACCGTGCTGCTTACCCCGCCTGATATGCTGCCATGGCAAGAGGACGTCCTGAACCATCGGTTCAAGAATTTTAGGGGATTTAAAAATGCCACAATGGCTGACATGGGAATGCAACTCACCGGGTTGATACAAATGGGTGTCGGGAGGATCCCCACATTTGCATATTCGCTGGCCTATTCACTAAACGACCTGCGAATCTCACTGCCCCCCATGGGCTCACCCTCTACAGAGGAGATTGCAGAGCAAATCGTGTCGCTTGACGGAGGCGGCATCTGGATGATGAAGCCGCTGGTGCCGAATCCGCAAGGTGCAAAGGACGTGGTGATCACGATTATGTCTTACAGGGATCGACCAAGCGCGTCCGCGATCATGGGCTGTAGTCCGGGCTGAGCTCGTCCGGGCGGGTGGCCCACACATGGTTTTGGGTGCCCCATTCATGCGCGTGTCTTTTGCGCATGAGTGGGGTCGGGACCGCTTCCGCTCCAACACGCGGAATATCCTTGTCAACCCCCACTATCCTGCTAACTCTCCCCAATCCAAGCACTTACCTCATGCAGGTAATTTCTCCGAAATTGGTAAAATAGAAATAGAGAGGTTATTAAGAAGCCCAGCCATTAGGCTGGTTTTTCCATTGGAGCCGACGCCATGCTTTCCCTACCCGATCCATGAAATTACGCGAAATAGCCAGTAAATTATTGAGATAGGCTGACTTGCCCGCAAGTTCCTGAAAAAGGCTGACTTGCGGCCATGGCCCTAACGTAACTCCAACAAAACAAAGGAGAGCAGGAGAAAAATTAACGCGAATCCTGACCCGCTCCCTGAAGGGAACTCCGACCCTAACTCCTTTGTTATCAGGGTCGCTTCCCGTAAGTCCTTTTTGCAGCGGCCTTGGCCCCTGGGGAAGTCTGGGAACTGCTTTATTTTCTAGATTTTGAGAATTTTACCCTTTATTTTCTAGATTTTACGGATTCGGATGAAAAATTAAGAGCAGCGGGATCCCGGCACCGTAGCCCGCAAGTACTTGAGCAAGGCTGACTTACAGCTAAGTCCTTTGTTTTGTCGGAACTACACGGGACGACCGCCTCTAACCCAAACAAAACAAAGGAGGCGGGGAGAAAAATTCAATTCAGTTTTGGAGCTGGTTCCCCTTGTCTCAGCCCGTCCGCGCGGCCCTGGCATTTTCTTGCCGCGGTGGGGAGTTCTGCTCAAGCGCCTCGCCGCCGCCCGGCTGCTGGCTGATAAGACGCAGGCCGCGCCATCGCCGGCCGTGCGTTCCCGTCGATGGGATATTCTCGGCTTCTCCGCCGCCGGGCAGCAACGCCAGCGGACGCACATTGAGCGGCAGGAACAGGCTGAAAACAGTCCCGTGCCGTTTGGGCAAGGTCGAAGACCGCAGGCGCAGGTCGCCGCCATAGCGGCCAAGAATGGATCGCGTGACCCACAGGCCAAGACCGGTGCCGCCCTGTCCCTTGGTCGTGAAAAACGGCTCGCCGAGTCGATCGCGTACTTCCGCCGGAATGCCCGATCCATTGTCGCCGATGGAGAGCCGCAGCCCCTTCGCTCCATGCCTCGTCCAGCGCCGGGAGGGACGAATGCGGATCACGATGCGCCCGCGCTGCGAACTGGCCTCGACAGCATTGGAGATCAGATTGGAAATCACCTGGCGCATTTCGCCCGGGAAGACCGTAATGCTCTCCGAGCTTTCATACTGCCGCACCAGCCGCAGGTCCTTTTCGCGGATCCGCCGCGCATGGAGTCCAAGCACTTCCTCAATCAATTCAGGCAGCCGCACCCGGACCGGCGTGGCGGTTTCGCGGGAAAAAGTCAGGGTCTGCTTGCTGATCTGCACCACCCGGCTCAACTCGCGCTGGGCGAGCTTGAGGTATTCGGCGTTCTTGCCGGTGGCCTCCTGCTCGATCAGATAAAGCAGGTTCGTAATCGACTCCAGAGGGTTGTTGATTTCATGCGCGATGCTGGCTGCAAGCCGTCCCAGGGTGATGAGCTTCTGGTTCTCGCGCAGGACTTCCGTCACCTGGTCCAGCTTCACCGGACTCGGCGGCCGCGCTTCCTTGTGATGTTTTTCCGCTCCCCCCATTACCTAACCTCGGCATTTCCCCATTAACTCAAGACCTCAGTCAACTCCGCTATTCGACTTCGATGAAGTCCCCATATACGCTGTTGCTTGCGTGATTTCAGCCTGTATCTGTTTGGTAATCGCTCCAAAAGACGAGGTTTCCTCCTGTAAGTATCGGAAAAAGCGGTGGTTGCCTTGAAATGGGACATTGCCCACTCCGGCCAAAAGCCCGCCTGGTTGCGTTGCTAAGTGTAGAATTTCAAAGAGCATTTCCGGCGTTTGCCGCTGCCCACCATGCGCGTTTTGCTACTCTCAGACATCCACTCCAACCTCCACGCCCTGAACGCTGTGCTCGAAGCCGCGCCGCCGCACGACCTGGTGTGGAACCTTGGCGATGTGGTGGGATATGGCGCAAACCCCAACGAAGTGATCGAGCGGGTGCGCGGCCTCGGATCGGTCTTTGTGCGCGGGAACCACGACAAGGCGTGCTGCGGCATCGGCGGCATCGAAGCATTCAATCCCATTGCCGCCCGCGCCGCGCAGTGGACGCACGACTCGCTCACTCCGGAAAACCTCGAATGGCTGCGGCAACTGCCCAAGGGCCCCATTACGCCTGAGAGTCCGGACGTGTCTTGCTCGCACGGGTCGCCGCTCGACGAGGACGAATATCTCATAACACTTCGCGACGCATGGCTTCCGTTAACGCAGTCGCCGGCGCGTATCAACTTCTTCGGCCACACGCATGTTCAGGGAGGCTTCGCGACCAACGGAGAGGAATGGTTTCAGCTCAGGCCGGAATTCTCGCCGAGCGGGGCCGACGAATACGAACTGCCGTTGAGGGAAAACGCCCGCTATCTCATCAATCCCGGTTCGGTGGGGCAGCCGCGCGACCGGGACTGGCGCGCCGCTTTCGCGGTTTACGAAGTCGAGGACCGCGCCCGGCGAATCATGTTCTATCGAGTCCCATACAACGTGAAGCAAGCACAGGAAGAAATCCTCGCCGCCGGACTTCCCGACCGCCTCGCCACGCGGCTCAGTGAAGGGCGATAGCGGCTATTGGGCTCCCGTTGCCGGCGTCGCTTCGGACCCCAACACATCAAAGCTGACCGCCTCGCCTCCTGGTGGAGAGAAGGAAACCCGCAGCGGATCGCGCTGCCAAGCGGCGGGCCCACATGCGGGCGAGACCTCCGCCGTTCGGTCCCATTTCCCCAGCTTTTTGCTCACTACCGCGCGCCTCACGCCGATGCGCGCAACCACGGCATAAAGGCTCTTGCCGCTCGCGGTCAGTCCGCAGTAGGCCGCGTAATCCCGGAACCACACCACGTTGGAAACAGACGCATCATAGTCCGGCAGCCGCAGGTCCTTCACCTTCCCGCGCTTGTCCACCAGCAGCCACGGCCCTTTTTGCCAGACCCAGTGTTCATGCTTGTCCGTGGGAAGCGCGTCGTTCACGCGCAACGCGCTCCGCACGGTAAAGGTGTGCGGCGTGACTTCGTGAATTTCGCCCGTTGTCCATCCCGTAACTTTGCCGTTCACTACCAGCGGACGCACCGTCAACTTCGTCTCGCCCGGACGCGCGCCCGCCGGGTCGCCCTCCGCCGAATAGGGCACGGTCTGCGACTTACCCAACGCCGCATAGTGCGGCTTGGCTTTCGCGGCATAGCCCGGCAGAGCGCCGAGCAGCACCAGCAGACCCAAAATCCAGAATGTCCAGTTTCGATACACCACGCCAGCATAGGCGCGGGTCGCTTTTCCCAACAGGTCACGGAAGTAACGAGGCTAGGCAGCGCGCCGCTTTCTTCCCGTGAATGATCCGGTGGAGTGCAGCCCGGCGACTGCGTGTGGACTCTCCTGCGCCACACCGCCTTCGGGACGGGCATTGTCTTCGAGCAGCCCGCGCTGTCTGCGCTTGCCGCTGCCCACCTGCCGTGGGTCTTCCGTTTCCAGTGATTGCACTCCGGCTGGGTCTTCCTGCTTGCCCTCGGGCCGCTCCGGCTTAATCCTTGCGCTCGTCGTGCGTGACGGAATGCGCTGCTTCGGACGTTCGCTCTCGGGCTTCTTCGCCATGCGACGATTAGATGCCCGCCAGATTAGCGCGGCTTTCCGAACGCCTCGCGAAGCCGCCTCCACGTTTCGGAAAGCTCCTCCGGCAGTACGCGGGTTTCGCCCGTCACTGTCATGAAGTTGGTGTCGCCCACCCATCGCGGAAGCGCGTGCAGATGCAGGTGCATGTCCACGCCCGCGCCCGCCGCCTTGCCCAGATTCAACCCCATGTTCACGCCGTCCGGGTGATACACGCGCGCGAACACCTCCTCGGTCCGCTGCGCCAGGTCCATTACTTCGCGGGCGGTCTCCGCGGGCAGCGCCGCAAGCGATGCCTGGTGCTCGTAGGGCACCACCATCACGTGTCCCGAGGTGTAGGGAAAGCGGTTGAGGCACACAAACGCGCGCTCGCCTCTCGCTACCACGAGCGCCGCGCGTTCAGCGTCATCGCGTGCCATGCCGTGCTCAATCGCGTAATCCACGGCGGCAATCATGTTGCAGAACAAGCATCCATGGTTTCCCGGCCAGCCGCTCAACTCGTCGGGAACACCCTTGCGGCCGTCACTCTGATCGGTAATGTAGGAGTAGCGCCACGGGGTCCAGAGATAATCCATGGCATGAAGTGTATCGCGGCCGGAAAACGATCAGCTAAGATTTCACCGATGCTACAACTTGTCCTCGTGCTGTTCCTGCTGGCGACCTTCACATTGGCGCAATCGTGCGGGGCCGCCCCCACTCGGCAGCATCAACGCCCCAACATAGTCTTCTGGAAAATCTCACCCAACTCCGTTGATCTGCTGCTTGGCCACGTTCCGCAGACCGATGCCATCCGGCTGGCGCAGCTCAAACAGACTTTCACGGATCTGCAATGCGGAGGCAATCGGCTCCGGGAGCAAACCGCGCCTGAAGGCCGGAATTTACTCTGCACGCTTCCCGCCGCAGGTCCGAAAACCGCTTCCGGAAAGGAGGATCCCAGCATCATTCTGGTCCTCGCGCATTACGAGCACGATGGACAGGGCCGGGGCGCGGTTGAAGACTGGAGCGGCGCTCTCATGCTGCCGTTCCTCTATCACGCGCTGTCCGCCGCCCCGCGCCGACACACATTTATCTTTGCCGAAGTGGATGGCGAGCAGGGCGCCGCAGCTCTTTTCAACTCCTTCACTGCGGCCGAGCGGCGCGAGATTCTCGGAGTCGTCGCGCTGGACGCTCTCGGCCTCGGCCCCACGCGGTTCTACATCAACCCGAACGACAGTAGCGCCAATCTGGCGTGGATGCGGCTTGAGCGGCCTCTGCTTCAGGCCGCCTCCGACCAGCGGCTCCCCGCGCCCTGCGAGACTCTTCCTGGAAGCTGGTCGAAAATCGACGCGACCCGTCCGTTTCGCCATCATAATATTCCCGCCATTCTGGTCCACTCCGTCGCGTGGAGTGCGCGCGAGATTCCCGGTTCCGCTCGTGATACCGAGGCCTCCATCAACCGAGACACCTACATGCAGACCATCACTCTCCTTGCCGATTATGCCGCGGAACTGGATAGTCTCCGGCCCAGTCCTCAGCCGCAGACGTCGCCAGGAAACCCACTCGTGATTCAATGAAGACGTGAGCCACGAATTTGAAATTGGTCCCGTCCACGTCGGAGCCGGGCAACTGTTCCTGATCGCTGGACCCTGTGTGATCGAAAGCGAAGCGCATGTGCATAAGATGGCCGACGCCATCCAGCGCATCACGTCTGATCTGGGCGTGCCCTATATCTTCAAGGCGTCCTACGACAAGGCCAATCGCACTTCGGTCAAGAGCTTTCGCGGGCCCGGACTGAAAGAAGGAACTGCGATCCTGCGGCGTCTGGCCGAGTCAACAGGCCTGCCTATTCTTACCGATGTTCACGAGCCCGCGCAGTGCGAAATTGCCGCCGAAGGCGCGGACGTGCTCCAGATTCCCGCGTTTCTCTGCCGCCAGACCGATCTGCTGATCGCCGCCGCGAAAACCGGACGAGCCGTGAACGTGAAGAAGGGCCAGTTTGTCGCACCCGGCGACATGAAGCACGCGGTGGAGAAGGTGGCCGCGGCCGGCAACAGCCGCGTCTTTCTCACCGAGCGCGGAACCAGCTTCGGTTATAACAATCTGATAGTCGATATGCGTTCGCTGGCGATTATGCGGAGCTTCGCGCCTGTGGTTTTTGACGGGACCCACTCGGTGCAAACTCCTTCCGCTGCGAATGGGGTCTCGGGTGGCCAGCCGGAATTTATTCCTCTGCTGACGCGCGCCGCCGTGGCCGCCGGAGTCGATGGGGTTTTTCTGGAAGTCCACGACAATCCGGCCGAGGCCAAATCCGACGGGGCCAATGCTCTGGATCTGAAAGACCTCAAGCCGGTGCTGGAGAACCTGCTGGCCATCCAGGCCGCAGTGAAATAGCAGATTGCCGCCTAGCTGCCGGCTGCCCGATTGTGCGTGTTCTGATCGTGCGGGTTGTGAGTAGTGCCACCCGCTTCCGCGTACTGGGTCATGGTCTCGCGCAGGTACTTGTGTGGATTTACCGGTGTATCGCGTACCCGGACCTCATAGTGAAGGTGGGGGCCAGTGCTGCGCCCGCTGCTGCCCACATAACCAATCACCTGCCCGCGCCGGACCTGCTCGCCCACCGTGACGGAAAAACCGGAGAGGTGCCCGTAGAGGGTCTCGATTCCATCGCCATGGTCGAGAATGATCTCGCGTCCGTAGCCGTTGCCGAAGGAGGCTTTCAGCACAACGCCGTCAGCGGGCGCGCGGACCGCCGCGCCGAAGGTGGTGGCAATGTCAATGCCTGAGTGGAAAGCGCCTTCTCCATTAAAGGGGTCGAGCCGCTCGCCGAAGGAACTGGTGATGCGCCCCATCACGGGCCAGAGGGTGGGGGCGTTCAGCAGGGCCTTCCAATCGCGGTTCACAGCGGGGTTAATGCCGATGGCAAAGGCCTGGGCCAACTGGCCGGAAAGCGCTGTGGTCCGCAACGACGAAAGCTGGTCGAAGGACTCGTTGTAGGCCGCGTCCGAAAAAGTCGAATCCGTATCGGTTGCGAGCGAAGGGACGGTGGCGGATTTTGGTGTCCGGCTCTGCCTGAGGCCGTAAAGCGCGCTTACTTCGCTGGCCAGCGAGCCAAGCGAAGCGGCCTGGACCTCTTTTTGCTGGGCCACGGCCTGGAGCTGTTTGTAGTCCTGGCGAAGCGCCTCGTGCTGCGTGCGAATTTGATTGAAGCTGGCTGTTTTCAGCAGCATGCGGCTGTAGGAACCAGCCATGCCCGCAATGGTGAAGGCCCCCACGACTGCGGCCGCCACAAAGATATAGGCGTAATGGAGGGGTACCGGAACCTTGCGCAGGCGTCCATCTTCTTCCCGCGCCACAAAAATGATGTAAAAGCGTTTTCGCACGATACTTTCACCTGACGTCCCGGGAAAACCGCGCGTGATCCCGTAATTTCCACGACGAGCCGGTCCCCTCGAACCGGAGAGTGGGGAGTTCCTAATTTGACGCTAACAGCCGGAAAGAAGTCGGTCAACATAGAATTTCATTGGGTTCCGCAAATGGCAATTCGAAATTCTCATTTGGAAATGGGAATCCGGTCTTGGCGAAGCTCGGTGCGGACCACCGCCCGGCAACGGTAAAACTGCGCGTCCCCTGTTTTTTCTCTCCCGCTGTATAATCTGTGGATAAGCCCGCATTGGGCCAGGTTGGAGGTGTATCTCTTTGGCAGAGGTTCGCGTGCAGGAAGGCGAGCCGCTTGAAAACGCGCTGCGCCGGTTTAAGCGCAAGGTGCAGACGGAAGATATTATCAAGGAAGTCAAGCGTCACTCCTTTTACCTGAAACCAGGCGAGAAGCGCCGCGTCAAAGAAGCATTGGCGCGCAAGCGGAATCGCAAGAAGGCTCGGAAAGAGCAGGATTAAACGCGCATCTCCGCTGGGAAGCGGGGAGCCATGGATTTGCTTCCGCGGTATTTCAGCCGCGGAAGCGAGAATCATCGCCGGAAGCTGATTTCCCTAATCGCTTCCGGCCAGTTGCAATCGCGGAAATGCGAAACAGCATTTCGGCGACGGATTCTCAGAAATCTCCGGCACAAATCAGAGCCGGAGTTGAGCCGCTTAGATGTCGGCCCAGGGCCCAGAACTTAGATCTTAGAGGCTGTATTGCCCCGGCAGTTTTTCGGGGCCATTCCCCACGCAAGTTGCGATGGGCAAGGGACGCGCATCATGGATTTCATCGACAAGACGTTGAAATGCGTCGATTGCGGGAATGAATTTGTATTCACCGCGGGCGAGCAGTTATTTTTTCACGACAAACAATTTAAGAACGAGCCCAAGCGGTGCAAAGCATGCAAGTCAAAGCGTGCTTCCGGGCGGACGGTCCGTCCTGAAACGCGCACCACCTGCTCGGAGTGCGGCGCTGAAACCACCGTGCCGTTCAAGCCTTCGCAGGGAAGGCCGGTACTCTGCCGCTCCTGTTTCCAGAAGAAGCAGACGGCTGTTCCCCAGCCCGCACGCGCGTAAGCTGAATCAGCGCGCCTGTGCCAGCTTGGCTGCGGTCTTCAGTCCGGTCTTTTGCGCCGGAACGGGCTGAGCGGATTTTCGCGGCGTTGCTTTCAATGTCTTTTTCCCTGACTTGGATGCGGCGCTCCGCAGGACAGCGGCTGGCCGGTTGAGCATCGCCTCCGCCTGCCTGCTCTTCGCGTCCTCGTGCGTAACCAGCAGGGCCTCGAGTTGGCGAAGCAGGTCACTGGTGTTCATTGGCTTTACCAGCAGCTTGTCGGCGCCGTCCTCGCCTTCCGATCCCGGCATGGGATACGCGGTCAGCATCGCGACCGCCGGCCTGCTGGAACATTTCTTCGCCGCGGCCACTACTTCCAGCCCGGCCCTGTCGCTCTCCATGCGCATGTCGGTGATGACCATGTGATATTCATGCGCGCGTAATTTCAGTTTCGCTTCGCGGGCTGAAGCCGCCGTCTCCACATCAAAGCCGCTGATCTCCAGCACCGCCTTAAGCGTGAGCAGGATGGCCAGCTCATCATCGACCAGTAAAATTCGCCTTTTCATAATTCGGTTCGCCTTTTTATATTGCAAAACGCAGTGGAAGAAACGAGCAATGTTCCGGTCGCGAAACCGGCGAACAGATAATGTATCTTGCTATGGGTCTTTCGCGCAACAGGTGAGCAGCCAATCGCTGACCGCGTTGATAAACTCAATAGTGTGGAAGCATACCACGTTGAAAACTTCGGATGCCGAGCCAGCCGTTCTGATGGGGAGGCAATTGCCGCCGGATTGCGCGGCAAAGGTCTAACGGAGGCTACAACTCTCGATTCAGCCCACGTCATCATTGTAAACACGTGCAGCGTGACTGCGGAAGCTGACCGCACGGCGCGGGCGTTCATTCGCCGCGCTCGCCGCCTCAATCCTGGTGCAAAAATCGTCGTGACCGGCTGTTACGCCCAGCGCGCCCCGGAAGAAGTGGCGGCGCTGAAAGGCGTGAATGCCGTGATTGGCAACAGCCACAAGGGGCTGGCCGCCGAGACAATTGTCTCTCTTCGCGACGCGCCCGCGGTTTCGGATATTTTTCCGGCTTCGTCGCTCGCCCGCCGTGGCGTTCCTATTTATGTGGACGAGGCTTTCGCCCACACCGAGCTTTCCACCCTGCCCTTTGCCGCCGACGCCCACCAGACGCGGCCCAACCTCAAGGTGCAGGACGGCTGCGGAAACCGCTGCTCTTTCTGCATTATCCCGA
>DASTXK010000371.1:0-7281 GCA_035765555.1 Acidobacteriaceae bacterium | reverse complement strand
CTGTGGCAGGGACTCGGCTCCTTCAGCACCAACTCCATGGGCGTCAACTGGATCGGCATCGTCTTCGGACTCGGCCTGGTCATCAGCTTCGGCTACTGGACCACAGACTTCCTCGTAGTCCAGCGCGTGCTCTCCGCCCATAACCTGCGTTCGGCCCGCATGGCCCCAATCATCGGAGCGGGATTCAAAATGTGCATCCCGTTCTTCGTCATCCTGCCCGGACTTCTCGCCATCTCCGTGCTGCCCTTTCACCTCGTCCCACAGTCCGTCGCGGTGGCCACCGGACAGCACAGCTATAACGAAGTCCTTCCGCTCATGCTTGTCCGATACTGCGGGCCGGGGCTTTTGGGCCTCGGCGTCACCGCCCTCATCGCGGGATTCATGTCCGGAATGGCCGGCAACGTCAGTGCCTTCTCCACCGTCTGGACCTACGACATCTACGGCGCCTTCATCAACAAGAAGGCTTCCGATGAGCACTACGTAAAAATGGGCCGCTGGAGCATGTTTGTCGGCGTCCTCATCTCCGTTGGCACCGCCTACCTCGTCCAGCACGCCGCCAGCATCATGGATTACGTCCAGAGCCTCTTCAGCTTCTTCATTGCGCCGCTCTTCGGGACCGTAATCCTCGGCATGCTCTGGAAACGCGCCACCAAGGCCGGAGGCTTCTGGGGACTGCTCGCCGGCACCTGCACCGCGATTGGCTTGTGGGAATGGGTCCGGCTCGATCCCACCGCGCTGCGCTATGTCGCCCTTTCGCCGAACGCGAAAGCCATGGCCCAGGACCTCTATCGCGCCCTCTGGTCGTGGCTTGTGTGCGTCATCGTCACCGTCATCATCAGCTACTGCACCCAGCCCAGGCCTGAAGCCGAACTCGACGGCCTCGTCTACGGAGCAACAAAGTTGCCCGAGGAACACGACGACCATTGGTACCAAAAGCCCATCGTATGGGCAGGAGTCATTGCCGCCGTCTTCGTCGTCATCAACATCTACTTCTGGTAGAAGAAGGTTTTTCAAGCGGAAGGTTTACTAGGTAAAAGTCTTATGCGCGAAATGTCAATCTGGTTTTTCAGCGGCGTGTTGTTCCTCGTCTACGGCATTCTGATTGTCGCGGCCGGGACCTACGAATTCTTCCATCCGCTCCTCCATCAGCCCGTGCTCAATCATCTGCACGCTTCCATCTGGTGGGGAGCAGCCATGGCCGTGGCCGGCCTCGTCTACACCATCCGCTTCTGGCCCCAGCGCAAACCCTGATTTTGATCTTTGAAAAGAAAAAAGAGGACATGAAAAAGCAGCTTACCTTTGGACTCATCGTCGGCAACCGGGGATTTTTCCCTGACCATCTGGCGAAGGAGGGCCGCGACGAAATGCTCGGCGTGCTCAAAAACGCCGGAGTCAACGTCGTCGCCCTCAGCCCTGAAGAATCAAAATACGGCGCCGTGGAAACCCACGAGGAGGCCCGCCGCTGCGGCGACCTTTTCCGCAAGCATCGCGACGAGATCGACGGCGTCATCGTCACGCTCCCCAATTTTGGAGACGAGCGCGCCATCGCCGACGCCATCCGCTACTCCACTCTGCGCGTTCCCGTGCTGGTGCAGGCCACGCCCGATCGCAAAGACATCATGAAGATCTCCCACCGCCGCGACAGCTTCTGCGGCAAAATGTCCGCCTGCAACAACCTCATGCAGTACGGAATCCCCTACTCGCTTACACGACTCCACACCGTCCAGCCCGACTCAGACGCCTTCCGGGGCGACCTCGACTGGTTTTCCGCCGTCTGCCGCGTTGTCGATGGCTTCCGCAATCTCCGCATCTGCGCCCTCGGCGCGCGCCCCCAGGCCTTCAACACCGTCCGCTACAGCGAAAAGCTGCTTGAGCGCTCCGGCATTTCCGTCATCACCATCGACCTGTCTGAAGTCCTCGGTCGCATCCGCAAATTGCAGGACACCGACGACGCCGTTCAGCAGACGCTCGCCTCCATCCGCGGCTATGTCGAAACCCGCCACGTGCCTGAGGCTTCGCTGCTCAAAATGGCTAAGCTCGGCGCCGTCCTCGACGCCTTCACCCGCGAAACCCAGACCACCGTCACCGCCGTCCAGTGCTGGACCGCGCTTGAGGAATTCTTCGGCGTCGTTCCCTGCACGCTCATGAGCATGAGGAGCGACCAACTGCTGCCCTCCGCTTGCGAGACCGACGTTGTCGGCGCGCTCTCCATGCACGCCCTCGCCCTCGCCAGCCAGACCCCCAGCGCGCTGCTCGACTGGAACAACAACTATGGAGACGACCCCGATAAGGCTGTCTGCTTCCACTGCTCCAATTTGCCCAAGCACTTCTTCGCCGACGTCATCATGGATTACCAGGAAATCATCGCCGGCACCGTCGGCAAGGAAAACACCTACGGAACCGTCGTGGGCCGCGTCAAAGCCGGAGCCATGTCCTACTGCCGTTTCTCCACCGACGAGTTCACCGGCCGAATTCGCGGCTACGTCGGCGAGGGCGAATTTACAAAAGACCCGCTCGAGACCTTCGGCGGAGCGGGTGTCGTCCGCATCCCCAAAATGCAAAAGCTTCTACGCTACATCTGCGAGAGCGGCTTCGAGCACCACGTCGCCGCCAACTTCTCGCAGACCGCCGGCGCGGTCCACGAGGCCACCTCCCGCTACCTCGGCTGGGAGATGTACCATCACGAGCCGGAAGCCTCCAAAAGCCGGCGGCGTTGATAGGAACCTAATATCGGGGCAACTCTTCCAGTCTCCACGCGGGAGTTGCCCCCGCTCTTCCGGCCACCAGCGCGCCAAGCTCGTTGGCGAATGCGGCGGCCTTTTCAATTGGCCACTCGAGATGAAATCCATGTAGAAATGCTGCCGAAAAGGCATCGCCTGCGCCCACTGTATCCACTACGTTTACCGCCACGCCGGGAAACATTCGCAGCCCGCCACTCTTCCACACGGCGCAGCCGCGCTCGCCAAGCGTGACGCAGATCAGTTCGTTGTCGTGCGCCCGTGACCAGAATTCGCAGAAGCGTTCCAGCGAGAATCCTTCCCCACCGTGAGCGATGCGAAACAGCGTCACGGCTTCGGACTCATTGAGCTTCACGATGGTTGCGAGAGCGGACAATCGCCGGACAAGTTCCAGGCTCCACTGCCCTTCGCGCAGGTTCATGTCGTATAAGCGCCTTGCCGCGGGCACGGCGTCAATCAGCCGATGCAGCAAAGCTTTGTTGTCCGGAGCGATCTGCGCGAGCGTCCCGAAGTAAATCCAATCCGGACTCGTATCGGCAATTTTGCGGAGCGCCGTTTCATCCAGGCCCGGAAAATCATACGCGGCGGGGCGAATGATCTGGAAGATGGCGCTGCCGAAGGCATCCATCGTCGCGACCGCCGTCCCGGTAGGCTGACCGGACAGTGTCCGAATGAATTCAGTCCTGAGGCCATGAGCACGAATCAACTCCAGCGCCCGCGCGCCGCGAGCGTCCGCCCCAACCGCGCTGACCAGCGCGGCCTCATTCCCGAGTCGCTGCGCGCAAATGGAAAAATTCAGCGGCGCTCCGCCCAGAAACTCGCGGTCGCCGATCACGTCCCACAGAACTTCTCCAATGCTGATGACGCGCATTCCGGCCCCACACTTACTGCTTGTCAACGTAAACGTAATACAAATCAGTCGGGACCTGGAACTGCTCTTTCGTCAGGCCAGTCTTCATCGTCTGCCATTCGCGCGTGGGATGCAGCGTCTGCCAGTGCGCCGGGTCGCCGGCCTGAATCGGCATCGCAAACCCTGGCTCCTCAGCCTGCCATTTATACGAAACAGTGTGCTGGCTCGGGTGGAACAGTAACTCCAGCACCGGAACCTGCGCGTGGAACAGATATTGCCGGAAGAACGGCGTCAGGTCCATGCCGGTCTGCTGGTTGAAGTAGCGGACCACATCCTCTGTCATGATGTTCTGATACTTGAAGTGCTGGTAGAAGCCGTGGATCAGCGCGAACCATTTCGCATCATCGTGAATCACGCTGCGGAGGGTGTTGAGCATCAGCGCACCCTTGAAATACTGGTCCTCGGGCGGATTGGCGTTGACTCCGCGCTCGCCCACAATCGGCCTGCGGTTCGCAATCTTCGACTTGAAGCCGTTCAGGTACTTGATGCCCTCGGCCTTGTTCCAGTGGTACTCCACATAAAGCCCTTCCAGATAGGTGGCCCAGCCCTCGTGAATCCACATGTCCGAGCGGTCAGCCGCCGTGATGCTGTTGCCAAACCACTCGTGCGCGCTCTCGTGAATGATGATGAAGTCGAACTTCATGCTCACGCCTATCCCGGCCCAGTCGCGTCCAAGATAGCCATTGGTGAAGCCGTTGCCGTAGGTCACGGCGCTCTGGTGCTCCATGCCCGAGTAGGGCACCTCGATCAGCTTGTAGCCGTCCTTCATAAACGGATACGGCCCAAAGTAATGGCTGTAGGCGTCGAGCATTCCCGGTACCTGCGAGAACTGCTTCTTCGCCTTGTCCAGGTCCTGCGGCAGCACGTAATAATCGAGCGTAAGCGCGCCGTGGTGCCCACCAAAGTGGACGTAGTTCCCGATGTTCAGCGAAACATCGTAATTGTTGATCGGGTAATGAACCGACCAGTTCCAGCGCGTGTAGCCGCCGGGCAGTGGCATTTTTCCCTCAAAACGGCCATTCGAAACATCGACAAGGTCGCTGGGAATCTCCACGCTAATGTCCATAGTCTCAACTTCATCCCGCCACTGGTCCTTGTTCGGCCACCAGATGCTCGCCCCATCGTCCTCGCAGGAGGTGTAAATCCACGGGTGCCCGGCTGGATCTTTGGCCCAGACAAAGCCGCCGAAGCGCCCAGTCGTTAGCGGATGCCCGGAGTAATAAAAATCAATCGTGTAGGTCTGCCCGGCGCGCAGGGTCTGCGGAAAATCGACAAACACGGCCCCGCTGTCACGCTCATACTTCAGCGGAGTCGTGCCGAAAAGAATCTTGTCGATCTTCAGAGCTTCGTTCAAATCAAGCTGAATGCGCGGGCCGTCCTTCAGCATCTTGAAGCGAATGGTGTTCTTTCCGCTTATGATCTGTGTCGCTGGATCAACCCGCACATCCAGGTGGTAGTACAGAAGATCGTTGTTGGCGCGGAACGGCCCCCAGGCGCCGCGCAGCATATCGGCGCGGGTGGGCAGCACGGGCGCTTCGGTCCGCGACCTTCTTTGCGCGGAGAGCGGAAGGACGGCGACCAGAATGAGAAGAACGACGACTGGAAAACGTTTCATCATGGCGTTACCAGCCTATCGCGTTTGGCGAATTGTGCGGGCGGCAACTTTCGCCACGTGTGCGATTTATGGATTCAGGCCCGGATTCCACAAATTTTTGTGTAAATTTTTTCCTGAAGTCAGGCAGTCCCAAGCATGAATCCTGCATCTAATGTCCTCTGGAAGAAGCCTTTACGCTGCTTCCACAAGAGTGGCGCGGGTGATTGCGCTCACGGGCCTGTGGCTTTATCGTGGTAGTACTCACATTGGCAGCCGGCGGTCTTGCCGCCGGGGAGCCGAAGGCTTTTGCCCCGGCCCCAGCCAAATTTGATGTGTACCCATTCCATCGACGGACAACAGCAGGAGATCGGCACATGGACAACAAGCCGGCGCAGAACATTCAGGACACCTTCCTGAATACAGTTCGCAAGGACAAAACTCCCATCACAATTTATCTGGTGAGCGGGGTCAAACTGACCGGAAGAATCCGGTCCTTCGACAAATATTCGGTGCTGCTGGAGAACAACAGCCAGGAGCAATTGATCTTCAAGCACGCGATATCCACAGTGGTGAGCAGCCGCGCGGTTATGCACGAGGCGGCGCACCGGCCGGCTCCCGCAGGGGCGCACGCTCCGGCGGCGGCCAGCGAGAGCGCCTCGTAACGCGGGGCGGATGCCGGCGGCCGGAAATGCGCGTAAATTCATGCTGACGGTCGTTCCGCATTGAACCAGAACAGGCAGGGTGAACGGCGCGGCGACCGCGCCGTCCTGATCGCGGTGGAGTTTACCGCCCAGCGGTCTCCGTCTGCGCGCGCGGGCCGGCTTATGGCCCCGTTGCGGACTGCGGCCCAGGCACGCGACGCCGCCCTCGTGCGCGCGGAAGACGATGCGACGGAAACCGGCGCGGGCCCGGCAACTTCCTCCTCATCTCTGGACTTGCAGGCCTTGCTGGAGGAATTTCGCGAACTGGTTCTCTCCGCCGGTGGCGAGATCGCGGCTGAAATTGTGCAGCGTCGTCCAAAGCCAGATCCGGCCACGCTGATCGGCAGCGGCAAGGTGGAGGAAATCGCCGGCGTCGCGGCCAGCGCTCGCGCCGACGTTGCGCTGTTCAACCACAACCTGACTCCAACCCAGTTGCGTAATCTAGAGGACGCCCTTCCCTGCCGCGTGGTGGACCGGACGCAGCTTATTCTGGACATTTTCGCCCGCCACGCGCGCACCCGTGAAGGCCAGTTGCAGGTGGAAACGGCGCAGCTTGAATACATGCTGCCTCGGCTCACCGGGCGCGGCAAGGCCATGTCGCAGTTAGGCGGCGGAATCGGCACCAGAGGCCCCGGCGAAACGCAGCTTGAAACCGACCGCCGCCGCATTCAGCACCGCCTCCAGCACCTGAAAGAAGAGCTGGAAAGCGTGCGGCGGGTGCGCGCGCAGCAGCGGCAGCGGCGGGAGTCGGTCCCGGTCCCGGCCGTCGCGCTGGTGGGCTACACCAACGCGGGCAAGAGCACACTCTTCAACCGGCTCACGCAGGGCGAGGTGTTGGAATCAGCCCGCATGTTCGCCACGCTCGACCCAAAACTCAAGGCCATGCTGCTGCCCAGCCGCCGCAAAATCCTGCTGTCAGACACCGTCGGATTCATCCGCGACCTGCCTCACACGCTCGTCACTTCCTTCCGCGCCACGCTGGAAGAAGTCCAGAAAGCCGCGGTGTTGGTCCACGTGCAGGACGCGTCGAGCGAAATGCGCGATGAACACAAAGCCGAGGTTGAAAAAGTTCTCGACGAACTCGGAGTTCTCGGCAAGCCGCGCATCGAAGTCCTGAACAAGATCGACCTGCTGACAGACGAACAACGAGCCGGCCTTGAAGCATCAGGCGCTATCGCGGTTTCTGCAAAACAGGGGCTGGGCATTGATAAGCTGCTGGTCCGCATCGACGAATCCCTCGTCGCCGATCCGGTCATCGAGCAAAGCTTCGAGATTCCCCAATCCGAAGGCACCGCCCTCGCCGCCCTCGGAGCGGGCGCGGTGATCCGCGAGCGGGAG
>DASTXK010000370.1:0-5830 GCA_035765555.1 Acidobacteriaceae bacterium | reverse complement strand
CCGTTACTCCCGCCGGCAACGATCCGCAATCGGAAAGCTCCGCCGCGTACCGCCCATTCACAAACACCAGCCGGCAGTTCGAGTCTGGAATAAGAAATGGCTTCAGGTCTTCCAGCGTTAGTTCTGCCGCGCCGCCTTCGGCGAGGCGGAACGACTCGCGCGCGATCGGCGCAACGCTGGTGAACCGCCACGCTTCATCCTTCAGCGTGGGGAATCCCATATCACAGAACTGCCCGAAGGCGTCCTCGCGCAAGGTCCGCAGCCACTGTGGCTGGCGCGATGTGCGCTGCCGCATTTCGCTGAACGCTTCCAGGTAGCTGCCCAATCCTGTCGCTTCCGTCACTGTACTCAAGCGTTCCTCCTTACTTTGCGGCCAGGGCCTCTTCGACCCATCCATAGCCTTCGCGCTCCAACTCCAGCGCCAGTTCCGGCCCGCCGGACTTCACGATCCTGCCGTTAGCCAGCACATGGACAAAATCCGGAACAATGTAGTCCAGCAGCCGCTGATAGTGTGTCACCAGAATCATCGCGCGGTCTTCGCGCCGCATCGCGTTCACACCGCCTGCGACCACCCTGAGCGCGTCAATGTCCAGGCCCGAATCCGTCTCGTCCAGAACCGCGAGCGTCGGCTCCAGCACCGCCATCTGCACAATCTCATTGCGCTTCTTTTCGCCGCCCGAAAAGCCCTCGTTCACCGACCGGCTCTGGAACTGCTCCTCCATCTCCAGCAACTTCATTTTCTCTTTCAGTACAGGGAGGAAATCAATCGCGTCCAGCGGGTCCTCGCCGCGATACTTCCGCTGCGCATTCAGCGCCGCGCGCAGAAAGTACGCATTGCTGATGCCCGGCACCTCCACCGGATATTGAAACGCCAGGAACAATCCCTCGCAGGCCACATCTTCCGGCTTCATCTCCAGCAGGTCTTTGCCATGAAAAAGTACCTCACCCTTGGTGACTTCGTAGCCCTCGCGCCGAGCCAGCACCGCCGCCAGCGTGCTTTTCCCCGACCCGTTCGGGCCCATGATCGAATGCACTTCTCCCGGATTCACGACAAGGTTGATGCCCTTAAGGATCTCCTTGCCCTCCACATTTGCGTGCAGATCGCGAACTTCAAGCAAACTCATCTTTACCCAACGCTCCCTTCCAAACTCACACCCAACAACTTCTGCGCTTCCACCGCGAACTCCATCGGCAACTCGCGAAACACCTGCTTGCAAAAGCCGCTGATAATCATCGTCAGGGCTTCCTCGGCCGAAAGACCGCGCTGGCGGAAGTAGAAAATCTGGTCGTCGCCCACTTTGGACGTGTACGCCTCATGCTCCATGCGCGCGCTTGAATTTCTTACTTCGATATACGGGAACGTGTGCGCGCCGCACTTGTCGCCAATCAGCAGCGAGTCGCACTGCGTATAGTTGCGCGCCCCCGAGGCGTCCTTCATGATCTTCACCTGCCCGCGGTAGGAGTTCTGCGCATGGCCGGCGGAAATGCCCTTGGAGATGATCGTGCTCTTGGTGTTCTTCCCCATGTGGATCATCTTGGTGCCGGTATCGGCCTGCTGAAAGTTGTTCGTCACCGCGACCGAATAGAACTCACCCACCGAGTTGTCGCCCATCAGGATCACGCTAGGATACTTCCACGTAATCGCCGAGCCGGTCTCCACCTGCGTCCACGAAATTTTCGAGTTCTTGCCCAGGCACTTGCCGCGCTTGGTCACAAAGTTGTAGATCCCGCCCTTGCCTTCCTTATCACCGGGATACCAGTTCTGCACCGTCGAATACTTGATCTGCGCGTTGTCCAGCGCCACCAGTTCCACCACCGCCGCATGCAACTGGTTCTTGTCGCGCTTCGGAGCGGTGCAGCCTTCCAGATAGCTCGCGTAGCCGCCTTCCTCAACGACAATCAGCGTGCGCTCAAACTGCCCGGAGTCCGCCGCGTTAATGCGGAAGTACGTCGAAAGCTCCATCGGACAGCGCACCCCCTTCGGGATATACGCGAACGAGCCGTCGCTGAACACCGCCGCATTCAACGTCGCGTAAAAGTTGTCCGTGTAGGGGACCACCGAGCCAAGATATTTCTTCACCAGGTCCGGATGCTTCTGCACCGCATCGGAGAAGGAACAGAAAATAACGCCCTTCTCGGCCAGCTTCTTTTGGAAGGTGGTTGCCACCGAAACGCTGTCAAACACGGCATCGACCGCCACGCCCTGGAGCCGCTTCTGCTCGTTCAGTGAGATGCCCAGCTTGTTGTACGCTTCCAGAATCTCGGGATCGACTTCATCCAGGCTCTTGGCGCTCGGCTTCTTCTTCGGCGCCGAGTAATAAATGATGTCCTGATAATTCACCGGAGGAAACTTGATGTGCGCCCACTTCGGCTCCGCGTCCTCCTTCAGCAACTTCATAAAGTGCCGATAGGCCTTCAGACGCCACTCCAGCATGAACTCCGGCTCATTCTTCTTGGCCGAAATCAGACGGATGGTCTCCTCGCTCAATCCGCGCGGAATATTGTCCTCGTCAACCGGTGTGACAAAGCCCCACTTGTACTCGCCGCCTGTGAGGTCCTGAATTGTATTTACTGTCGTCATTGCACTCCCCCTGAACTCAACGATATGGATGTGAGGATGTTCTTTGGGTTGGGTAATTTCGGCGTCACGTTCAGCAGCGCCGTCAGGTCCGAAAGGCTGATGCCCCTCAGCGTCTGGTGCAGCAATCGCCCGATCACGCGGAAGTTCGCCTCGATCCGGCATCTGCCTTCCAGCTCGCAGCGGCCCGGGGCGGTGGCGCATTCGGTCAGCCCCAGCGGGCCGTCGATGGCCTCGATCACCTCAGCCACGGAAATCAGCGACGAGGCCCGCGCGGCCATATAGCCGCCGTTCACCCCGCGATGCGATACCAGAAGTCCCCGGTCCAGCAGCTTTTTCAGAATCTTGACTACCGTGGGCGCGGGCAGATGCGTCGCCTCGGCCACGCTCCGGGCCGTATGCAAATGGCCCTCCGGCTGGCTGGCCACATATTCCATGACCACCAGGCCGTAATCCGCTAATTTGTTGAGCCTGAACATGCGCCGACAGCTTCTCCAATAAAGCCAGACCGTTTTAGTCCTCTTTTAGAGTACCAACTCCCGCACCTTAAATCAACGGTGGATATCGCCGCTCACGCCTCGGGCCGCATAGACGGAGGCAGCGGCTTTTCGCCCTTGCGATACCAGAAGGGGTAATCCAGTCCGGCGAGGCGATTAAACGCCCAGCCCTGAAGCACCAGCAGAACCACCGCGACCTCAATCACAACCAGGTGCCAGGGCCGGTACAGAATTCCCAAGGCCACAATCAGCGTGGTCGCTCCGGCCGGAGGGTGGCTCACGGAAAACGCCACCATCAACGTTCCGGTGGCGGCCAGGGCGAGCGCGGCGGCGATCAACTGCGGCCAATAGAACCCCTGGGCAGGAGGCTGGCCGAACGGGTGCATACCCGTGACCCAGAACGCTCCGAACCCGCAGAGCAGCCCGATGGCGTGCCCCAGCACCGCGTTCCGTGGAGACGCGCTTTTGTGGAGCGGCGTGAAAAACAGCAGGTAGGCCGTTGGCCCCAGCGAGGGGAAGACAAATGGGCTTCCCGTCACCTCGCCTAGAAGCGCCAGCAGGGCAATGGTGATGAATCCGTTGATGCAGACGTATGCCGACCACACCAGCTTGGGCGGCAGACGATGCAGCAGCGCCGGAAGCCGCAGCCGCTTCAGCAGCTGCTCCACATGCTCAAACTCAAGAACGACTTCCTCAGCAGGGTTGGTCATTTCAAAAGAATACGATGCAGCGGCGCTGACCCTTATGCCGTCACATCTTCCAGCACGGCCATGGCCGCGTTGCGGCCATTGATGCCAATGACGGATCCTCCGGGATGTGTGCAGGCCCCGCACAGATACACGCCTGGCATCGGTGTCCGCGCGGCCAGCCGGTTTCGCCACATATAAGGAGGCAGGCATTCGCCCTGAAAGATGTGGCCTCCGGTCAGCCCTACCTTTGCCTCGATGTCCGGCGGCCCCAGCACCTGCGCGTCAATCACAGCCGAGTCCAGATTCGAGCAGAAGCGACCAACCGAGCCGAGTGCCACACGGCGGACCTCGTCTCGTCGCTGATCCCAGTCGCCCTGCGCGAACTTGTAAGGAACGTACTGCGCGAAGACGCTCATGGTGTGCTGCCCGGCAGCAGCGACTGTCGCGTCATGCGCGCTCTGGAAGTACAGCTCGCACCAGAGCGACTTCGGAAGCTCCCCACGCTTCGAGGCCGCGAAGCCGTCGCGCCATTCCTCTTTGGTGAGTGGCGCATTGATTTGCCCCAGGTGGTGCGGCTCCCGCGTGCCGGGGCGCGCCGTAAAGTTCGGCAGCTCGCGCATCAGCACATTCAGCTTCACGGTGCAGCCTTCGATGGGAACGGACTCGGCGCGGCTGCGCCATTGCTCCGGGGCGGCGTCGCCGAGCATGGTCAGCGTGCGGCGCGGGTCGGCGTTGGAGATCACGATGGGAGCGGCGATCCTCTCGCCCCCCGCCAACTCGACTCCCTCGCCGGGAAGAATCCGCGCCACCGGAACCCCCGCCGCAACGACTGCCCCGGCCTCGCGCGCCGCGTCGCACAGGTAGAACGAGACCATGCCCATGCCGCCATGCACGTAGCCCCACATGCCGGGCATTCCGCCCAGCCGCCCGGAGGCATGATGAAACCGAATTGACGCGGTTCCCGGATCGAACGGGCTGGCGTTGGTGCCGATCACGCCCTGGCCGAGCATCGCCGTTTGCAGGCGCTCGTCCCTGAGGTAGTGCTCGACAAACTCGGCCATCGACCAGTCGTAGAGCACGCGCCGCGCTTCCCAGTCTCCGCCGAGCCGCTCATCAATCTCTTCTTCCGAAGGAGCATCGCCGATCCACACGTCGCGCTCGCCCGCTGGCCGGAGCGCATCGCGCAGGCGGCGAATCACGTCGCCCATCGCCCGCCAGCCCTCGGCGTCTCTTGGAGCGAAGCGCGCAACCTCGTCCCCGCAGCGCTGGTTGTCGTCCCACAACTGCACGCTTGAGCCGTCGAGAAACGGCACGAACAGGCCATTTACAGCGGGAGTCCAGCGGAAGCCGCGATCGGGCAGGCCCAGTTCTTCGATAACCAGCGGATGCAGCAAGCCCGCGAGGTACGCGCAGGGAGACATCCGAACGCCGGGGAATGGCTCTTCAATGGTGCAGGCGCCGCCGATCCGCTCGCGTGCTTCGAGCACCAGCACGCGCCGCCCGGCACGCGCCAGATACGCCGCGCACGCCAGCCCGTTGTGGCCCGCGCCAACAATGATGGCGTCCCACGGGCGCGCGGCAAGCTCGCGCACCGGAGCGGGAAGGCCGATCAGTCCAAGAACATCAGCAGCAAGCGATGGCAAGGCGTTTTTCTCCGGACACCAGTATCTACCGAAGGGCCTGGAATCGTCTCAGCGTGGCTCCAACCGGAGGTTGTCGATCAGCCGGGTCGTGCCCACAAAGGCCGCGACCGCCGCCAGCGCGCCGCCGCGCACATCAGTCACGTCTTCGAGGGTCTCGGGATCGACAATGCTGCAATAGTCCACGCGAACCAGCGGCTCGCGGTTGAGCACGGCCAGCCCTGCGGCGATCAACTCGTCAGCCGATGTGGTCCCGCTTCGCGCCAGCCGCTCCATTTCTTCGAGGGCACGATGCAGCGCCAGCGCCTGCCGTCGTTCTTCGGGAGACAAATACCGGTTGCGCGAACTCATGGCCAGCCCATCCGGCTCGCGCACGATAGGGCAGACCACAAGTTCGAGGGGGAAATTCAGTTCACGGACCATCTT
>DASTXK010000369.1:0-3908 GCA_035765555.1 Acidobacteriaceae bacterium | reverse complement strand
TGCGCCTCAATGGCGCACGCCATTCCCGTCGGCCCCGCGCCGATTACCAGCACGTCAAATTCATCCACGTCCTTTGCTGCGTTCATGGTTTTAGCTTAGACGATTCCACACGGCACCCGGAAATTCGCCTCGCCTCCAACTCATATAATGGAAGTGATTCCGACATACATTGAGGAGTGATTTGGATGGCCGAAACACGCAAGGAAAAGGATTCGCTTGGATTCGTTGAGGTGCCCGCGCGCGCCTATTACGGAGCACAGACCGCGCGCGCCGTTGAGAACTACCCCATCTCCGGAATGAGGGCACACCCCGCGCTGATCCGCGCTATCGGCATGGTGAAGTACGCCGCCGCGGAAGCGAATCGCGAGCTTGGCCTGGTCGATGCCGAGCGCGCCAACGCCATCATGGCTGCCGCGCAGGAAGTGATCGACGGCAAGTGGAACGACGAATTCGTGGTCGATGTGTTTCAGGCCGGAGCCGGCGTTTCCTTCCACATGAACACGAATGAGGTGACGGCCAATCGCGCCAACGAAATCTTGGGCCACGCGCTCGGCGAATACGTCCCCGTTCATCCCAACGACCATGTGAACTACGGCCAGTCCACCAACGATGTGTTCCCGACCTCGATGCGGCTGGCCACGCTGCTCAACCTTGAAACCCTCTACCCTGTGCTTGACGCGCTCGCCGCGAGCTTTGCGACGAAGGGCAAAGAGTTCCACGACGTGATGAAGTCGGGCCGCACCCACATGCAGGACGCGGTGCCGATTCGCCTCGGGCAGGAGTTCGCCGCCTACGGGCTCGCCATATCCAAGGGCCGCAAGTTTCTCGCCACCGCTGCTGACTCGCTCCGCGAGCTTGGCCTTGGAGGATCAGCGGTCGGCACCGGCATCAACACGCATCCCGACTATCGCGCCAAGGCTGTGGCAAACCTCGCTCGCATCTCCGGCCAACGGCTCACGCCCGCCGAAGACATGCGCTGGGCGATGCAGTCGAACGCCTGCATGGCCGACGTGAGCGCCGCGCTGCGCGGCATCGCACTCGAAGTCATTCGCATCTCGAACGACCTGCGCCTGCTGTCCTCCGGCCCTAACACCGGCTTTGGAGAAATCCATTTGCCCAGCCTTCAGCCGGGCTCGTCCATCATGCCGGGCAAGATCAATCCCGTGATGCCGGAGCTTGCCGCCATGGTCAGCTTCCAGGTCGTCGGGAATGACGCGGCCGTTGCACTCGCCGTGCAGGCCGGCCAGCTTGAGCTGAACGTGATGATGCCGACGATGGCCTATAACGTTCTGCAAAGCATCACGATTCTGGCCAACATGCTGCGCGTCTTCAACGAGCGCTGCGTGCAGGGCATCACGGCCAAGGCCGACCGCTGCAACTTCTACGCGCAGAGCACCGTTTCGCTGGCCACCGCGCTCAATCCTTATATTGGATACGCGAAGGCGGCGGAGTTGGTGAAGGAGTCCATCGCCTCGGGCGAATCCATCATCGCGCTCGCCCGCAAGAAGAAGCTGCTGAGCGAGAAGGACATCGCCGAGATTCTCGACCCCGTCCGCATGACCGAACCACAGCGCCCGCTGGAAGCGGCCAAGGAGCGTGACGAAAGAGCTCGATAGACTACTCTGGAATTGATACAAAAAAAAGTTCTGGATTTTAGAGATGATTGATTCCAGGCGGTTTATGAAAAGGCACTTCTGTAAATGTCTGAATCAGTGATGTTTATTCCTAAATGTATGAATTTGCATGACTTGCACCAAATGAAGCCGACGTCTGATTGAAAAGCGTTCGCGCCGCGACCGTGAAACTCGACGGGCGCGAGCGGTATCAAAATTCCGCATGAAAGAAAAAGGCCGCGCGCTGCGGCCTTTTCTTATCTTTATGCTTACTTCTATTCTACCAACTCTGAAAAATTCACATGCATTCGCCGCAAAATTTTCTGATCTGTGGAATGAGACAGTTACGAAGAAAATTCCTGCCGGGGGCTTGACAGCTCGCGACTCAAAACCTCCTCTACGCGCCGCAGGTCATCTTCGGTATCCACGCCGATGGTGTCGTGAGGCGTTTCCGTCACGTAGATATCGATTCCGTTTTCGAGGAAGCGCAACTGCTCGAGCTTCTCGGCGGCTTCGAGCGCGGACGGCGGCAGTTTCGGGAACCGCTGCAAGGCGGCCCGGCGATAGGCGTAAAACCCCATGTGCTTGCGATAGGTGATGCCGCCGTGTCCGTCGCGGTCATACGGAATGGTGGCCCGCGAGAAGTAGAGCGCACGGCCATTCGCGGCGATCACGACCTTCACGGCATTCGGATTTGCGATCTCATCGGCGGCGCACGGCGTGGCCAGCGTCGCCACTTCGACCTCGGCGCGCGCGAATGGCTCCAGCAGCGCGGCAATGTGCTCAGGACGCAGCATCGGCTCATCGCCCTGAATGTTCACGTAGATGTCCGCCTGGACCGACTGCGCGACAGCGTAGATGCGGTCGGTCCCGCTGGCGCAGTCGGTGGGAGTGAGTACCGCCGGAAGACCGCGTTGCCGGGCGAAGTCCATCACTTCGTCGGAGTCGGTCGCAATCAACACCTCGTCCAGCAGCTTGCACGACTGCGCCGCGCGATAGACCCAGGCCAGCATGGGCTCGCCGGCAATCTCGCGCAGCACCTTGCGCGGAAAGCGAGTTGAGGCCAGCCGCGCGGGGATGATTCCGATCACACGTCTCACCCAATGAGTGTAACCGGAAAATATCTGAACACCTGTTCCCATTCGCCCGTCTTAGAGGTTGAATAGCAGCATGGCGACGGCACACCCCATCAGCGTAAAGGAGACGGACAGGTTGCAGGCGGACGAGCGCACAGCGAGCGATGAGGAGTTCTCGCTGCTCGTCTACCGGCAACACCGGTTCGTCTTTCGAGTGGCATTCGCGCTGCTGCGGAACGCGCATGACGCCGAGGACATCGCGCAGGAGACCTTCCTTAAGCTCTACCGCAATGGCCCCTGGCGCGGCATCCGCGATGAGCGGGCGTTTCTGGCGCGAGCGGCATGGCGGATGGCTCTCGACCTGCGGCGCGCTCCGGCGGTCGAATCCGCCGATGTGGATGCGGACGTGATGCCGTCACGAACGGCTTCTCCGGAGCAGCAGGCCATGAGCGCGAACAGCGCGGCGGCACTGCACAGGCTCATCGACGCGCTGCCGGAGGAGCTTCGCCAGCCGCTGGTGCTGGCCGGGATTGACGAGATGACCTCGCGCGAAATCGCCGCGGTGATGGGCATTCCGGAGGGCACGGTTCGCACGCGGCTGATGCGGGCCAGGCAATTGCTGAAAGAAAAGATCGCCCACGCGAAAGGAGGAACGCCATGCCGGACGAACTAGACCAACTTCTGAACGAAGCCATCAAGAGCTACGCGGCAGCCAAGCCTTCGGCTGATCTTGCCGGGCGCATTCTGCGGCAGGCGCAATTACACAATGTTTCACCGCGACGCGGCTGGAAGCTGGCCCTGGCCTTGGCTCTGCCTGTTGCGGCGGCGGTTGCGCTGGGCTTTGTGCTGCTGGGGCCGTGGACTTTGCCCAAGCCTCCGATGACCGTTGCGACTGCGCCTTCGGTGCCCAGCGTCATACAGCGGGCGAAAACGCTGGCCGCCGTCACAGAACCGGTTCCCGCCCATCGCAGAGTTCGCAAGGCGTCGAGCCGAAGTTCATGGGCTCGCCCGCTTCCTCCTCCTTACTCGAAAGAGGAACTGGCGCTGCTGAATTTTGTCCAGCAGCATCCGAAGGAAGCCGCCGAGATTGCGGAGTCGCAGAAAAATGAAGGGGCGCTTGCGCCTCCGCAACCCATCAAGATCGCTCCGCTCAAAACCGAACCGATTACGATTGCCGCTCTGAATTAAGGAGAACCGAATGAACCAACGAACGAAACTC
>DASTXK010000368.1:0-2912 GCA_035765555.1 Acidobacteriaceae bacterium | reverse complement strand
AGCGACATCCGGGGCCGCATTTTCCTTTGCGGAGAAGGCGGCGGTGAGAAGCTGTGAGCCGTCGGCGAGGTTGGGCACAATGGAAGACTGAGAGAGGAAGTCCGTTGTGACGACCTGAAGATGATGTGCGGCGGCGGTGGCGGCGAGGCTGGTTTTGGCGGACTCAGTGGCCAACGCCCTTGCGTAATTCTGCTCGGCCTGCTGCTCGTGCTGGCGCGTCAGGGAGGCAGTGATGTCGGCCTTTACCTCATCCAGCGGGCGCGTGTGCGCGGGTTGCTTTTCCTCGGTTTGGATGATGTGATAGCCGAACTTGGTCCGCACCAGGCCGGAGATTTGTCCGGGCTGAAGGGCGAAGGCGGCCTTGTCAAACTCGGGGACGGTAACGCCATGCTTAATCCAGCCGAGTTCGCCGCCCTGCGACTTGCTGCCGGGATCATCGGAATTTTCTTTCGCCAGCTTGGCGAAATCACCGCCGTTGTGAAGCTTATCGAGGATGCTCTGGGCTTTGGCCTTGGCCGCGGCGTCGGATTCTTTTGCATTGACGGCGATGAGAATATGGCGGACCTTCACCTGCGCTTCCACCTGATAATTGGCCAAGTGCTGCTGATAGTACTGCTGGACCTCGGCGTCGCTGACGGGCGCGGGCGCCTTGGGCAGATCAGACGTGGTGAAGGCGATGTACTGGATCTTGCGCGCCTCGGGAACCGCGTGGGCGTACTTGGCGGCGTTCTGCTTGAACCACGCTTGAAGCTGCGCGTCTGTGGGATTGATCTGGTTACGGAGACTGTCCGAGTCGATGACGGCGTAGTCGAATTTGATTTTGGTCGCCTGATCGGTGTAGAAGGAGCGGACATCGTTGTCCGAAACGGTGACGCCGCCGGTGATGAGCGCGCGCAGCCGGTTCTCGATGATCTCCTTTTTGATCTCATTCTCGAACTTGTCGCGGGTCATCTGGAACTGCTCGGAGACGAACTCGGCATACCGCTGATCGCCGATGTACTTGCCGTCGGGGAAGAGCAGCATGCCCCACTGGCCGGTGTGGAGATAGCGGCGCACGTCATCGTCCGTAGCGGTGATGCCGAGGCGCCTGGCCTGCTGCAACTCGATATCCTGCTGGATGAGGCCCTCGGCGACGCGAGGCATCATGAAGGGCAGCAACTGGTCGGGCAATCCCTGACGCTGCAGGTAGCGCTCGGCGAGATTGCGCACGTCGGCGGTGGAGACGGTCTGCTCGGCGGGCAGGAAGCGGCCCAAGAAGCCGCCGTGTCCAATGCTGGCATAGGTGTCGGAGGCGGAGGTCTGTCCGCTGAAGAGACCGGGGACGAGGAAGATGACCATGGCGGCGCAGGAAACGACGATGATGACCCAGAAGATCACCTTCATGACTTTTGTGTCTTGCTGAAAGAAACGAATCATGGATGGGTAGGAACCTTTGATTCAAGTATAAAACAGGGACGGCATGGCAGGGTTTTTCGTTTGGAACCATCATACTGTTTGCGGGCCATCGGAGCGGGTTTGCCAATGGAGTCGTAAGCCGGATATTTTGATTAGTTTGCGAGGTGTGCGATGGCGGAGCGCGAATTGCAATATCAGTCGGGGTTTGGGAATGAGTTTGCGACCGAGGCGGTGGAGGGCGCGCTGCCGGTGGGGCAGAATGCTCCGCAGCGGTCGAAGCTGGGGCTGTACACGGAGCAGTTCAGCGGGACGGCGTTCACGGCTCCGCGAGCGGTGAACCGGAGGACGTGGACGTACAGGATTCGTCCTTCGGTGACGCACAAGCCGTTTGAGCCGTATGAGCCGGGGATTCCTTCGCTCCTGCGGAGCGGGCCGTTCACGGAAGCGCATACGCCGCCGACCCAGATGCGGTGGGACCCGGTGCCGATTCCGGAGACCGATACGGACTTTATCGACGGGCTCACTACGTTGGGCGGCAACGGCGACCCGGCGATGCAGGTGGGCGTGGCGATCCATGTGTATGCGGCGAATGCGTCGATGCGCGGGCGGTTCTTCTATAACGCGGACGGAGAGATGTTGCTGGTCCCGCAGGAAGGCGCGCTGACACTGGCGACCGAGCTTGGTGTGCTAAGGGTTGCGCCGGGGGAAATTGCGGTGGTTCCGCGTGGGGTGAAGATTCGCGTGGAGGTCGAAGGCGGCGTACGGGGCTACATCTGCGAGAACTATGGGCTGCCGTTCCGGTTGCCGGAGTTGGGGCCGATTGGTGCGAACGGGCTGGCGAACGCGCGCGACTTCCTGGCTCCGGTGGCGGCGTATGAGGATGTGGATGGGGACTACAGGATTGTGGCGAAGTTTCTGGGGCGGCTGTGGGAAGCGGAGATCGACCACTCGCCACTGGACGTGGTGGCGTGGCACGGAAACTACGTTCCCTATAAATATGATCTGGCGAAGTTCAACTGCATTAACTCGGTGAGCTTCGATCACCCCGATCCCTCGATTTATACGGTGCTGACGGCGCCGTCGGCTGTGGCGGGCACGGCGAATGTGGACTTCGCGATTTTTCCGCCGCGATGGCTGGTGGCCGAGCACACGTTCCGGCCTCCGTGGTTTCACCGCAACATGATGAATGAATTCATGGGGCTGGTCTTTGGGCAGTACGACGCGAAAGCGGAGGGGTTTGTTCCGGGCGGCGCGAGCCTGCATAACTGCATGTCCGGACACGGGCCGGACGCGGAAACCTGGGAGCGGGCGAGTGAGGCGGACCTGAAGCCGGTTTATCTGAAGGACACGCTGGCCTTCATGTTTGAGACGGGGCTGGCGGTGAGGCCGACGCAGTTCGCGCTGGAATCGAAGATTCGGCAGCATGAATATTACGAGTGCTGGCAGGGGCTCAAAAACAACTTCCGGGCAGCGCGGCGATGACGGCGGCGGGACGCGCGCTGATGACCGGCTTGGTG
>DASTXK010000367.1:0-7065 GCA_035765555.1 Acidobacteriaceae bacterium | reverse complement strand
TTTCTGCGGTCCCACATTTCTCTGGCAGGAACAGTTCACGTCTCTGGCAGGAACAGTTCACGCGCTCATCCTGGTAGCGGATGTTCGCCACTACGAAGCGGATCCAATGATCCTCGCTTAAAATTCTTCAGCCACCGTGCGTAAACGTATGGGCCGATTTTTTTGAAGTTGGTGAAGATTCACCATTTTACAAGGGGCAGGCGACCGCGACACAGCTTTACCGTTCAGCGAATAATTTGGAGCGTCTGCCAATGCGGAAAGTCCCTGTCTCACCTGTAAACCGGCTCGCAGGATTTTCTCCTGTAATTCCCGCAACTTAATTGCGGATGTAACGCCAAGAGGAGTGCACTTTGCTCGTTTCCATCCCCTACTCGCAAAAACCATTCGAAGGTGCTTCAGTCGTAGATGGCCGCGGTGGGTTGGAATTCTTCGCTGATCCAGTTGGTGAAGGGTTCGGTGGATTGCGAGCGGCCGAGGAATTTCTGCACGATTTCTTTGCCGGGTTGGGAGCCTCCGGGGTCGAGGACGGTGCGGCGGTACTTCATCGCAACGGGGTCGTCGAGCAGGTTTGTCTTTGAGAACTGCGAGAAGAAGTCCAATGCGATGACCTTGTCGTACATATAGGTGTAGTAATTCGACGAGTATCCAACGAGGTGCGTGAAGGCCGCGTACATGCGGTTTCCGTCGATCCACTGGTAGGGCAGGAAGCGCGTGTAGAGGTCGCGGAAGAGCTGGTCGAGGTCGAGCGTAGCAGGGTCGTCAATGTGGGTGCGGAGCGAGCAGGTGGTGTAGTAGAGCTGGGTGCGGACTCCGTCGGCGCGTCCAAAAGCGGCAGCGCGGTTCATTTTAAGCACAAGTTCGGCGGGGATTGGCTCGTTCGTCTCGTAGTGATGGGCGAAGGTGGCGAGGAGGCGCGGGTCGCGGAAAAATTCCTCAAGCATTTGTGACGGCACTTCGACGAAGTCGCCTTCGGTGGCGATGCCGCTGATTCCGGCCCAGTTCTGGTGGCCTCCGAGCAGCGCGTGCATGAGGTGGCCAAACTCATGGAAGAAGGTCACGACGTCGGAGTGCTGCATGAGGCCGGGGTCTCCGGATTTGCCGCCGGGAAAGTTACATATCAGCGCGGCTTCGGGAATGCGGCGGCCTTCGGGGTGGTCGAGGATTCCGGGAATGAGCGGGTGCGCGGAGAACCACTTGTCCTTGCCGTCGCGCGGGTGCATGTCGAGATAGAAGCGGCCGATCTGGGTGTCGCGATCGTAGACATCAAAGGCGGCGACGTCGGGGTGCCAGGTTTCGGCGTGCGGCGCGGGGCGGAACTCGACCTGGAAGAGGCGCGCGGCGGTGGAGAGGATTCCTTGCTGGACGCGGTCGTAGGGGAAGTAGGGGCGCACGGACTGCGAGTCAAAATTGAAAGCCGAGCGGCGGTACTGTTCGAGCCAATAGCCGCGGCTGGCCGCGTCGATTCGCTGCTGGCCGGAGAATTCGAGCAGCAGGGCGTATTCCTTTTCGGCCCCGGCGCGGGAGGCCTCGTCGAGCTCGTCGAGAAACGCGCGTATGTTGGCGGCGGACTCCATCATCTGGTCGGCGGTGGCGAGGTCGGCCCAGTTGGAGAAGCCGAGAAGTTCGGCAACCTGCTTGCGAATGGAGAGCAGGTCGAGCAGCACCTGTTGGTTTTGCGGATAGGCGCGGGTGTTGTATGCGAGGAACATGCGTCGGCGCAGGTCATGCGATTTGGCGAAGGTCATGACCGGAGCATAGTCGGGAAAATCGGTCGTAAGAGTGATGTTGCCGTTGGCGTCGGGCTGGTGCGCGGCGAGAAAGTCGGGCGGGAGGCCGTCCAACTCGGCTGGATTCTTAATCGTGACGGTGTTGCCGCCCTCCTGCACGTTGCGGCTGAAGCTGAGGGCAAGGAGCGTGGCCTTGTCCTGAAGCTCTTTGATGCGGGCGCGGGTGGCGTCGTCCTTATCGACTCCGGCGAGGCGGTACTCGAGGAGGGTGCGGTCGAGATAATGCCGCGTGGCGGAGTCAGCGTTTTCCGCAATCATTTCGTTGAGCGCTTGATAGACCTTCTGGTTCAGGGCGAGATCGACTCCGGCCTGGGAAATGAGTTGCGCCTGTGCCTGCGCGGTGTCGCGAATGGCCTTATCGGGATGGACGCTGTTGAGGAGTCCGACCTGGGAGCCGGTCGAGGCAAGCTCGAAGACGGCGTCGTCGTAGGGGCGGAGGGTGTTCTCCAAAGTGCGCGGGCCGGGTTCGGCGAGCAGATGATCGAGCGCCTGCTGGTGGCGATCAAGCCGGGCCTGCACCCAGGCTTGCAGAGCGTCGAATGTGAGGTTTTCGGCGGCAGACCATGGGTGCATGGGAATGGCGGTCACGAGTTGAGGCCCTCCTGCGGGTGGGATGATGGCGCGAGACGAAAAGACATTTTCAATGAACTTTCATTGGTAATTCAAGGGTCGTAAACCGCAGGTCCTTCGACTCATTTGGTGCTGACGCGCCAAATTTCGCTCAGGATGACATCGTTATTGAGGCACTGCGCGCGGCGTCAGATTGCGAAGTTCAGCAGCACCGCATTCACGAAGCCAAGAAGCGGATTCACAAATAAGGCCAGCAGCGGTCCGCCCAGAAACAGGAACAGCAGCAGCCCGATGAGACCGATGCGGTCGTACATGCGGAGCGCGTTGTAGGGCAGAAAATGGCGCAGCACGTGCGAGCCGTCCAGCGGCGGCAGCGGGATGAGGTTGAAGACCGCCAGAATCACGTTGAGCCAGACGGAGAGATAAAGGAAGATCGCGACGGGGACGGCGGCGCTGCCTGTGTTCAGGCCGGGGCCGGGGATGCCTCCGGCAAGCTCGCGGACCATTTCCGCTCCGGCAACGCTGAAGCGCGCCAGCAGAATAAGCAGCAGGGTGGAGACCACCGCGCCCAGTAGATTGCTGACCGGGCCAGCGAGCGTGGTCAGAATGTCGTCGCGGCGAAGGTTTTTGAAATTGCGAGCGGTGACGGGCGTGGGCTTGGCCCATCCGATCAGGAACCCGGCGGGGAAGAGGAAGAGCATCGCCAGAGGAATCAGGATGGTTCCGAAGGGATCGATGTGCTTGGCCGGGTTGAGCGTGAGACGGCCCAGCATTCGCGCCGTGGGGTCGCCGAGTCGCGACGCCATCCAGGCGTGGGCCGCCTCGTGAAGACTCAAGGCAAAAACCAGAATCACGAACTCGAAAATTTTCAGGACAACAGCTTGGTTCATGGGCTTTACGGCAATATCGGAAACAAAGTGCCATCTGGAGGTCGTGCAGGGTCACCGCTCCCTGATGGTCGCGTTGACTTGACTGCTCCGGTTTCCCGCTACGGCATTTCCGATATTGCTTTAGACGATGCTAACAGCCTTACCTCACTCAAATCGCTTGGCTTCGCGCTTGTTCTTGAGCTGGCGGGCGGGGATGCCTCCGGAAATGGTGTGCGGGGCGAGTTCCCGGGTGGCGACTCCCATGGCCCCCAGCATGGCGTCCTCGCCTACGTGGACCCCGGCCATGACGGACGAATGATAGGTGAGGCGGGCGCGCGGGCCAATGGTGGTGGGGCGGTTCTCCACTATCGCGCCGTCGATGGGGTCGTGCGCGTGGGAGTAGACGGAAGCGTAGTCGGAGATGGAAGTGCCTTTCTTGATGATGAGGCCGCCGCGGTCGTCAAGCATGACGTATTTGTGGATGGTGCAGTCGTCCTCAATGGTGAGGTTGTAGCCGAAGCTGAACTCGACTCCGTGGAAGATTTTTACGTTGCTGCCGATGCTCTTGAAAATGTGGCGGCCGAGCATGGCGCGCAGCCGGAAGCCCAGCCAGTGGTTGAGTCCGATGGGCAGGCGGTCGAACATTTGCCAGAACCAGATGAGCGGTTTGATGGGCGCGTACCGTTCCGCGTCGATGTCGCCGTAGTATTCCGGCTCCAGCGTGACGTTGGCCGGGTCGAGCGAGAGTTGCAGTACCTGCGTGGGAAGCTCGGTAGTGAGGGTGAAGGCGACGCGGCCTCCGTGCGGGCGACCCAAGGCGAGCTGATGCAGGTTGTCGCGCACCAGTTCGCCGCGCAACGCGGGGTTGCCGTGGCGGGTGATTTCCTCATCCAGATATTCGATCCAGCGCGTGTAAACCTCTTCGGCTTCACGTGTTGGCTGAAGGTCGCGATAGGCGTAGCGGGGCATTGATGTCCTCGGGGGCTATTCGATGGCAAAGACGGCGTAGACGGTGGCGGACTGCTCGATCTTTTGAGGGTTGATGGCAAGGGGAAGAGGGGCCTGCTTGTAAGCCGCTCCCATTCGTTCCATTATCATCGGCCTCACAGGGGTCTCCGGAACCTGGTTGCTTGCGTACAGCAGCGGCCCTAAATGCGCATTCAAGCCCTTCGCCATCTGGTTGGCCACGGCTTGCGCGTGCTGGAGGGCCTTGGCGGCGGCCTGCGCTTTGAGTGCGGCGCGGTCCTTCACGTCCCAGTCGATTTGTCCGCTGTTATTCGCGCCCGCTTCGACGGCGATGTGGAGGACCTTCTTCGCATTGGCGGCGGAGGTATGGATGGTCCAGGATTGCGTAAGAACGAAGCGCTTCTTCGCGCGTTGCACCTCGGATTCCTTCTCGTCGAATTGGAAATTCTGCCGCAGGTTCTGGTTCTCGCTTTCAATGTCCTTGTCGGCAATACCGGCATTGTGCAGCGCGTCAATGATGGCATTTGAGGTGCGGGAACCGGCGGCATAGGCTGAGTCGGAGTCCGGCGCATAAACTTCAAAACCGATGTGGACCGCGGCGATGTCGGCAATCTCGGTCGCCTTGTCCGTCACGGTGACGGCGATGGTGCGGTTGTTCTGGTTCACCTGAATGGTCTGCGCGAAACCCGCAATTGCGAGGCTCGCAACCACCGCCGCAACAAAGGAACTGCGAAGGATTTTCTTCTTCATGCTCAACTCCTTTACGATTTCCCGAAATCCCGCAACTGCTGGAGCTTGTCGCGCACCGCGCCGGAGTCGATGGCCTGGGATGCAAGCTGGACGCCTTCTTCGAGTGTGGAGGCCACGCGGCCCACGAGCAGGGCGGCGGCGGCGTTCACCACAACGATGTTGCGCTTGGCCCCCGGCTCGCCCGCGAAGATCTTCTCCAGAATCGCGGCGCTTTCCTCCGGAGTTTCGCAGCCTACGAGCTCGTGCAACGCCGCCTTCTTCATGCCGAAGACCTCCGGAACATAATGCACCTGCTGCACGCTCGCACGCCTTCCGCCGAAGACCAGTGCCGCGTCGGTTGGCGACAGTGCGATCTCGTCCATGCCGTTGCGTCCGTGCGCGACCATTCCGAATGTGACGCCGAGGCGTGCCATGGCTTCCGCCGCGACCATGAGCTTGGCTTCGGAGTACACTCCCATGACCTGCGCGGGCGCTCCCGCCGGATTGGTGAGCGGGCCGGCAAGATTAAAGATGGTGCGGAAGCCGAGGGCGCGGCGCACCGGTTGCACGCGCTTGAGCGCGGGGTGGAGCGCCGGGGCATAGAGAAACATGAATCCGGTGGCGCGCAGGCAGGCGGCGGCATCGTCGGGAGTCAATGTGACGGGAACACCGAGCGCCTCCAGCACGTCCGCAGAACCGCAGCGCGAAGTAATAGCGCGGTTGCCGTGCTTGGCGATTTGTGCTCCGGCGGCCACGGCGACCAGCGCCGCTCCAGTTGAGATGTTGAAGGTGCCGAGGCCATCGCCTCCGGTGCCGCAGGTATCGACCAGGCGGGCGCGCTCCTCTTTTGTCAGCGGAATGGGGACGGCGAGGGCGCGCATGGCTTCGGCGACTCCGGTCAACTCGTCGGCGGTTTCTCCGCGTGTGGCAAGCGCGGTGAGCAGGGCGGCGATTTCCAGATCGGTCGGCGAATCTTCCCCATCGGGAGGCGCAAGAATATTTGTGATGAGCGAGCGTGCCTCTGCGCGGCCCAGCTTCGCGCCGTCCTCAACCACCAGCTTCAATAATTTTTTGAAGGCCGCCATAGGTAATTTAGTGTACCTGCTTGCAAAGTTTGTTCCCCACTTAAGGCAACAGCGGCCTTGAGTGGGCCACCGAGTTAATACAAGGAAGCGAGTCCACCTGACAAGCGATGTCTTCGCACGATAAACTGAAAGGTCTGCTGCAATCGATCCTTCAAGCGCGGCTTTGCCCGTGCGCGAGCGGGCCTCGCGGTCAGTCAAGTTTTCTGAAGCTTACCTATGAAAATTCACGAATATCAGGCAAAGGACATCCTCGCGAAATACGGCGTCGCCGTGCCGCGGGGTGAAGTGGCCAATACGCTCGACGAGGCGTTGGATGTGGCCAAGAAGCTGTTCGCCAATGGTGCGAAGGGCGTGGTCGTCAAGGCGCAGATTCATGCCGGAGGCCGCGGCAAGGGCGGCGGCGTGAAGGTCGCCAAAAATATTGAGGAAGCCGAGCAGTACGCGAAGCAGATTCTGGGCATGCAGCTTGTGACGCACCAGACCGGCCCGCACGGCCAGAAGGTGCAGCGGCTGCTGATTGAAGAGACGGCGGCGATTGACCGCGAACTGTATCTGGGAATCGTGCTGGACCGCGCCGCCGCCAAGCTGGTGTTTATGGCATCGCAGGCCGGCGGCATGGAGATTGAAGAGGTCGCGGCCAAGGACCCAAAGGCGATCCACAAGGCTTATATCGACCCGGCGGTTGGGTTCCAGGCGTATCAGGCGCGGCAGCTTGCGTTTGCGCTGGGGCTTAAGCCCACACAGATCAACGAAGCGGTGAAGTTCATGATGGGCCTCTACAAGGCTTTCGTTGAAACCGACGCTTCGCTGCTGGAGATTAATCCCTTCATCACGACGAAGGACGACAAGCTTTTCGCGCTGGATTGCAAAATAAATTTTGACGACAACGCGATCTTCCGCCACAAAGACTTGAAGGAATTGCGCGACGTGGCCGAGGAAGATCCACTCGAAGTGGAAGCCTCGAAATACGCGCTGAACTACATTCGGCTGGACGGCAACATTGCCTGCATGGTGAACGGCGCCGGGCTGGCCATGGCCACGATGGACATTATTCAGTAC
>DASTXK010000366.1:0-10395 GCA_035765555.1 Acidobacteriaceae bacterium | reverse complement strand
GACCTCGGGGCCGGTACGGGCTTGCTCTCGGCCTTTGTTCGAGAGCGGTTTCCCAGCGCCCACTTGCGCCTTGTGGACATGACCGAATCCATGCTCGACCGCGCGCGGCAGCGGCTTGGTAGCACCCGAGTCGAGTATGTGGTCAGCGATTATGGGGCGCAGGCGATTTGCGGCGAGTGGGACGCT
This sequence comes from Acidobacteriaceae bacterium, assembly GCA_035765555.1. Taxonomy (GTDB): domain Bacteria; phylum Acidobacteriota; class Terriglobia; order Terriglobales; family Acidobacteriaceae; genus Silvibacterium. Next base: position 10,209 of record DASTXK010000366.1, on the reverse strand, counting down.
ATTGTCTCGGCGCTCTCCATTCACCATTTGTCTGACGAAGCCAAACGCGGCCTCTTCCCGCGCATCCACACCGCACTCGTGCCCGGCGGCGTATTTGTAAACGCCGAGCAGGTCGCGGGCCCCACGCCGCAGTTGACCCGCCGCTACCATCAGCAATGGCTCGCCCAAATTCGCGAGCGCGGGGCGACTGAGCAGGAAATCGCCGAGGCGGAATATCGAATGCAGACCGACTTGTGCTCCAGCGTGGAGGATCAACTGCGGTGGATGCGCGACGGTGGTTTCGCCGACGCTGACTGCTGGTTCAAGCAGGGACGCTTTGCGGTCATGGCCGGAAGCCGCGGAGCGTGAGATTTTCCGGCCCCGCCCCGGCATAGGAAATGAGCTTCCGAATCTCACCATTCGCGCAAGACAGAATCCGCGCGCACCATGTATCGTGGAAGATTACGGGACATTTTGGAGGTTCGTCTGGAAGTGCGGAAGAGTCTGTTTTCTGTGGGAGCGGCGCTGGCGCTGCTCTGTTGCATGGTTCCTGTGGCCCGGGCGCAGTACACACAGCCCACGGTCGCGCCCAATAACACGCTGGCCAACGTTCGCTACGACTGGCGCTGGGAGGTTTATGGAGGCCTCGCCTACTCCCACTTCAACGCCGGGCCGAACCTCATCCAGGGCGCCAACCTGGGCGGATTCGATGTGCAGGCGGCGCGCTTCTTCACTCCACGCTGGGCTCTGGCTGCGAATGCACGCGGCTACTACGGAACCAGCGGCGTCGCACCCAACCCCTACGGCATTGAAGGTCCGTTTGTGAGCGAGCACATGTTTCTGGTCGGCCCGGAATATCGCGGCCCCAGCAACATTCACGGCTCCATTCTGTTTCACGCGCTGGTGGGCGGCGCTTATGGCTACTTCGACCGCGCGCTTCAGGATCAGAACGGCAACCCGGTGCCGCCGGCAAACGTTGGCTTCTTCAATAACCAGATGACCTTCGCCAGCGCCATTGGTGGGTCGATTGACCTGAACCGCTCGCCGCGACTGGTCTTCCGCATCTCTCCGGACGCCACACTGACGGACTTCGGCGGGGCCGGCATCCACGAGCAATTCACCATCTCCGTGGGCCTGCTCTACCGCTTCGGCGAACATCCCGAGATGCTCCGCAAGTAAGCGTTCCAACCGGGAACAGAAAAGGCGCGGCTTTGAGACCGCGCCTTTCGCATTGAAAATTGAAAATTGTTAGCTGGCCGAGACAGGCTCCACTGCGACGAAGCGGCCGAGGCGTCCACGGTCGCGGAACGTGACCCGTCCATCGACCTTGGCAAAGAGGGTGTCGTCGCTGCCGCGTCCCACGTTGGCCCCGGGCTTCAGCGGTGTTCCGCGCTGGCGGACGATGATGGAGCCGCCGGTGACCAACTGGCCTCCGAACGCCTTCACGCCGAGCCGCTGCGCGTTGGAGTCGCGGCCGTTTTTCGAACTTCCTAATCCTTTTTTGTGTGCCATTTTCCTGAATCCTTATCTCAGCGGCTACTAGGCGCTGTAGGTATTGCCGTCCACCTGAATCGAGTCGATGCGGACCGCGGTAAAGCTCTGGCGATGTCCTTGCAGCTTCTTGTACTGCTTCTTCCTCTTAAGGTGGAAGACCAGGATCTTGTCGCCGCGGCCCTCGCCGACCACAGTTCCGACGACCTTCGCGCCGGACGGGCGGCTCAAAGAGCCGGCTTCGCCCGAGAACGAGAGCACGTCGCTGAATTCCAGCGAGCCGTTCTCATCGGCGGCCGCCTTTTCAATCTTCACTACGTCGCCGGGCGCGACGCGATATTGCTTTCCACCGGTGCGGATGACCGCGTACATAATTCCTCCGAGCGCCCGCTGGACGGACGCGCTAACTCTTAACTGGCTGGGCCGAAACATGCTCGCCCGGGCGGTCGCGCTCGAACTCAACTTGAAGAGTGAGCGGGTTATCCCGTGGGGCGAAAGACAGAATCGCCGAACCATTTAAGTTTACCGGGCGTGTGGCAAGTGGTCAATGGGTGTTGGCCAATGACTGTAAAGCGAATTTGTCGTGGCTGGGACATGGCAGGTGGGTTAGTCTCGGATGGAAGTCTACAAGGACAAAAAGGATGAAGCTGATTGGATACGTACTGGCGCTGGCAGTGGCCGGTTCGATGATGGGATTCGCGCAGCAGGCGAAAACGCGGACGGGCCCGCGGCAGGACACGAGCGTGATCGACGCGCAGGGAACGGCGCACGTGACCCGGGTGGTTCCGGTCCCGGAGAGCCTGAGTCCGGAGGCGAAGGCCTGGGTGGGAAAGAGGGTGCCGGATGTCGCGCTGCATCCGACTATCGCGGAGCAGCGGCGCGGCACCGATGCGTGGCAGGCCAAAGCCGGGGAGGCGATGGAGGCGGTGTATCCGGTGAATCTGGCCGAGGGGACGATTGCGGGCGTGCCGGTGCGGATTGTGACTCCGCTGGAGACGCCGGAGGCGAACCGGACCCGCGTGATGCTGAATGTGCATGGCGGCGGCTTCAAGGTGGATTCGGGTTCGCGGACGGAGAGCATTCCGATTGCGAACCTCACGAAGACGAAGGTGATTTCAATGTTGTACCGGCTGGCCCCAGAGCATCCCTTTCCGGCGGCGGTGGACGACACGGTGGCCGTCTATAAGGAACTGCTGAGGACCTATCCGGCGAGCCACATTGGGCTGTACGGAACATCGGCAGGGGCGATTCTGACGGCGGAAGTTGCGGTGCGGCTGAATCAGCTTGGGCTGCCGCTGCCGGGCGCGCTGGGCGTGTTCTCCGGGCTGGGGGACTTCAGCCGACCCGGCGACTCACAGGCCATGTATGCGCTGGATGGACTTTCGGGGCATCTGGACGCGCCCGATCCGGCAAACCCGCACGACAACGATTATTACGGGAAGACCGATCCGCGCGACCCGGTGCTTTCTCCGCTATTCGCGGATGTGCATGGGTTTCCGCCGACGCTGTTTATCAGCAGCACGCGGGACATGCTGCTGAGCGGCACGACGATGCTGCAACGGCACTTCTATGAGTCGGGAGTGGATGCCCCGATGGTGATCTTCGAGGGCCTGCCGCACGCCTTCTGGAACAATGTGGAGTTGCCGGAGTCGCGCGAGGCGCTGGGAGTGATGGCGAAGTTTTTGGATGAGAAAGTGCGCTAGCCGTGCGGCGCACGCGCTTCGCGCCATTCGGAGAGATTCTCTGTGGCCCTCCCGTTGTTCGAGAATTTCTGCACAATGCTACCCAATTTTCCTACGGCGGCCAGCATTCCGTGATCTGCGATACTTGGCTTGGGAATGATGGCCGTTTGTCCAAAGTGCGATGGGATGGGAATGGTGGTGGCGCGGCGCGCCGATGGGCGGTTTTCCGCCGAGCCGTGCGAATGCCGACAACAGGCGCGGGTGGACTCGTTGCTGGAGCGGGCGCGGATTCCCAAGCGCTATCAGCATTGTCTGTTTGAGAGCTATGAGACGGGATCGATGTTTGACCAGTCGCTGGTGGCGGCCAAGCTAACGGCGCGGCAGTTTGTGGATGGGTATCCGGTGACAACGGAAGGGCGCGGGCTGCTGCTGACCGGATCAATCGGCGTCGGTAAGACGCATCTTGCGGTCGGGATTCTGCACTCGCTGGTTGTGGAGAAGGGCGTGCGAGGCCTCTTCTGCGATTATCGCGAGCTGCTGAAGCAGATCCAGCATTCGTACAACCCGCAGGTGGCCACGACGGAGCTGGAGATTCTGCGTCCGGTGTTTGAGGCCGAGGTGCTGGTGCTGGATGAGCTGGGCGCGGCGAAGCCGACCGAATGGGTGTGGGACACGGTGGCGCATATTCTGAATACGCGCTACAACGACCGGCGGACGACGATCATTACGACGAATTATGCGGATGCTCCTCCGGGCGGCGTCGCAACGGGGCCGCGCAATGCGGCTCGTGACGAAACGCTCGGCGACCGCATTGGCGAGCGTATGCGCTCGCGCCTGGCCGAAATGTGCGTGACGATACAGATGACCGGAGCGGACTTCCGGCGAGGCGTGGGTCGGGCGCGCTTCGGTTAGGACAGCGATCAGCGATCAGGGTTCAGCGCTCGGGAAACCGGACGCAACCTTCAACTTATTGCCGGTCTGGTTCGTCAAGAAATCGGATGCTGTGAATTCAACGCGGAGGAAGACCAATGAAAGCAGGCGTTTTTGCGGCAGTGGCGGTGATGTGCATGGCGGGGCTGGTGTATGCGCAGGACAAGCCCAGGGTCTATGTGACGGACAGCAATTCATGGACAGTGAGCAGCGGCGGAGGCGGCTCGGTTGAGGGTTTTGGAGCAGCGGGTTCGGGAGGAGCGAGGCCGCAGACGGCGGAGATCATCAAGACCTTCGGCGAGCGATGCCCGCAGGTGGTTGTCAATGACCGCGTGAAGATGAGCGATTACGTGGTGGAACTGGACCACGAGGGCGGCAAGGGGCTCTTCCGGCATAAGGACAAGATCGCCGTCTTTGTCAGGACAAGCGGGGATTCGGTTTACAGCAAATCGACTTTGTCGGTTGGGGGAGCGGTCCAGGGAGCATGCGAGGCGATCACAAGCCATTGGGCGGCCCATGCGAAGGAACTGGAGGCCGCAGTGGATGCCATGCCCGCACAACCAGCGGCGCGGACTGTGGCTATCGTGGCGCAGCCCGGCGCTTCCTTCGCGATTTCCTCGAATCCGGCTGGCGCGGACATCGAAGTGAACGGCAATTTCATGGGCAGCACTCCCTCAACGATTCGCCTGAAGCCCGGCGACTACACGGTTGTGGTTTCCATGAAAGGCTATGAGCCGTGGCAGCGAAAGCTGCATGTGACGGCCGGAAACGTTCACATTGATGCCAATCTGGAGCCGGTCCCGGCGACTTAAAGGCAGCGACAAGCCCGCCCCGCCACCATGAGTCAGGGTTAGGGCTGTTCATTCAATTGATGACGGGCTATGCTTGGCTGTCGCGATTCTATGGGGGAACCATGATCGCTTTCCGAATCGGCCTTGCGCTTGCTCTGCTGATCAATCCGCTGGTTGCGCTGTCTCAGTCCACGGATACCCTGCATGTAACCAGCCGCATTGTCTACGTTGACGTGGTGGTGCGGGACGTGGCGGGTCGGCTGGTGCGCGGCCTGACGGAGAAGGATTTTCGCCTGCGGGAGGACGGCAAGCCGCAGACCATCTCCTACTTTGCGGATCACACGCACGACCTCTCCAACGTGGCGGATGCCCCGCAGAGTACGACCGAGTTCTCGAATGTGGGGCTGGTGTCGAACTCGGTGAACATCGTCCTGTTCGATTTTTGCAACACGGCGACGCAGGACCAGCCTTACGCTCGGAAGCAGATGATCCGGTTTCTGGAGGCGCTGCCGCCGGGCCACCAGACGGCGCTATTCGTGCTGAACACGCGGCTGCATATTCTGCAGAACTTTACCGGAAGCACCGATCGCCTGGTTGCCGCGGCCAAGGCTATGCAACTGGCGTCCTCCACCGCTCCGACAACGGGGAGGCGGCAGCGAAGCAGCGACTTTGTGTCGGAATTTCAGATGGCGATCGGACGCAGCCCTTCGGGAGCCATCGCCGCCGCGGACGGGCAACTTCTGGAAGCTGGTGACGAAATGCAACGCGCGATTGACATCACACAGGAGGCGCTCCGGGAAATTGCGGCGGCGGTGAGTGGGTATCCCGGACGGAAGAACCTGTACTGGCTGGCCGACCGGTTTCCGCTGTATGGCGGCCCAACTCTGGAGATCCACGAACTCTCTGCTGCAATCACGGGGAGTAATGCGTTGAGGTCGGCGCCCATTCCTGGTGTCATGAGCACGCAGGACATTGCCGAAGCGAACCAAAGTCTGGCCGATGCGCAGATCGCGGTGTATCCCATTCTGCTGACGGGCGTGGACGCCAGCGGCATGGGACCTGAAGCACGCGGCATGACCAGCGAGGCGCAACTGTTCCAGCAGCGCGCGGCCCTGCACGATATGATGAACAACCTGGCCGATACCACGGGCGGCCAGGCCTACTACGGGACCAACGACTTCGCTGACGCGCTGCGTAAAGGCTTCGAGGACGGATCGAATTACTACACGCTGGCGTATATTCCGCATAAAAACAATTGGAACGGAGCGTACCGCAAGATCAAGGTTGAGCTGGCCGCGCATGGATATTCGCTGAGTTATCGGCGAGGCTATTACGCAACGCCGGACAGTGCCGTGGAGGCGAATCCGGCGAAGGAACTGAATGCGGCGCTTCAGCCGGCGGCCCCGGAAACGACGATGCTGCGGCTGACGAGCGATGTGGTGCCGCCGGACAAGCAGAATCCATACTTCGTGATCAAGACAACGATCAAGCCTGACGAGGTGGGCTTCACGACGGATGCGGCGGGTGTTCGGCATGGCAAACTGCTGGTGGTCTTGGCGGCTTTGAATGAAGGCGCAAAGCGACCGGAGAAGCCTTCGCAGACCTCGGCCGTGCTGAAGCTGGACTTTACCCCGGAGCAGTATCGGCAGGTCGCGAAGACGGGCATTCAGTTTGGGCTGCGGCTCGCGCTCAAGCCGGGAGAGTATCGGCTGCGACTGGGCGTGGGGGATATGAGCAGCTATCGGCTGGGCACGCTGAATATTCCGCTGACGGTGCGCTGAAATCGGGGGCTGCTTTACTCCAGAACCATTTCCGGTTGAGATTTGCCGGTGGTGGTGAGGACGATGGCGGCGGCGAGGATAAGTGCGCCCCCGAGCCATGCGTCGGGACCGAGTTTGTCTCCGAGCAATTCGACGCCGAGGATGGAGCCAAGGGCGGGCTCGAGGTTGAGGAAGACTCCGGCGCGCGAGGCGGGCACGTGATGAATGCCCCAGTTCCAGAGGAAAGTTGCGGCTGAGGTGCAGAGCAGGCCTCCGGCGGCGCAGGCGATCCAGACCTGAGTGGTGATGCCGTGGACGGGCGGCGGGCCGTCCATGAGGAAGACCCAGAGGGCGAGCATGGCCGTCCCGGTGAGAATGGTCCAGACGGTAACCGACATGGGCGAGTTGCGGTGCATCAAGTCGCGGCTGATGAGAATCCATGCCAGAGCAATGATGAGCGAGAGGACGACAAGGAGGTCTCCGGTAAGCGAGGGGCCGTGGGCCGCGCTTTGGCGGGCGCCTCCGAGAGTGATGAGCGTGACGCCGATGGTGGAGCCGGTGAGGGCGATCCAGCCTTTGCGGTCGAGGCGCTCGTGGGTGAAGATGCTTGCTCCGACGGCGAGGATTACGGGCATGGTTCCCACCATGAGGGCGGCGTGGCTCACGGTGGTGAAGGAGAGGCCGTAAAACTGGGTCATAAACTGGAGCGGAATTCCGAGGAAAGCGGCAGTGAGCAGCAGCGACCAGTCTTTGCTGCTGAAGCGCGGAGGGCGGACCATGGGCAGAAGTCCGAGGCTGGCAAAGAGGAAGCGGTAGAGGACCATGTGGCCCACGTTGAGCTGCGTGAGCGCGATTTTGCCGAAGTAAAAGCCGGTCCCCCAGAATGTTCCGGCAAGCGCGCAGGAGCCATAGCCCGCAAGGCTGATGGCGAAAGGGGAGTGCGTCTTGAGACTGGAGGGCATTGTTTCCAGTTTATTGGGCAGCCGCCTGTGGGAATGTTTGCGCGACCGAACCTTCGGGTGCGCCAGTCCGGTTATGATTGAAAAGTGACAAAACAACCATGTAGAGTTTTGTTTCAGCTCGATACGGAATTTTATCTCTCAAGAGGTAGCGATCATCATGCGGACTCAAAATCTTCATCGCGGCCCAATCAGGGCCTGGCTGGCGCTGGCGGTTTTCGTCGCGCTCTCCTGCAGCGGAGCATGGGCGGAGGCGGGGCGCGATGCGTCCTGCACGCCGAGCTTTCCGTTGGAAGCCGGCGTTGCGAACGGCTGGCAGGGCGCGGACGTGGGCTATTCGATTCCGTTGAAGGACGGGCGCGACCTCTGGATTTTCGGCGACACGCTTTATGGCAAGCAGCGCGTCGTTCACGGCGAGATTCCGGTGATGGTCCACAGCAGCCTGGGGATTTCGACCTGCGAGGCGGGAAAGTGGAAGGTCAACTACTTCCTTCGCCGCGACGCGAAGGGGCGGCCGGTATCGTTCTTCCATGAGCAGCGACCGGGCACCTACTACTGGGCGATGGGCGGCTTCCGCGCGGGGTCTGACGTTTGGATCACGCTGCTGTGCGTTAAGCCCGCGCCGGCGCAGAGTGCCGCGATGGCGTTCGCAACGTGCGGAACAGACTTGGCGCGCTTGTCCGATCTTGGGCCGGACCCGCTGAAGTGGAAGGTCAAGTACTTTCCTCTGGTCGCCGATGGTGCGAAAGCCTATCCTTCTGCGACATCCGTTGTGAGGGACGGCAATGCGGAGATATTCGCACTGTATGAGACGGGAACTCGGCCTCTGCTTGCGTCGCGGATTCCGCTGAATGGGCTGAATGATCCGAAGGGGAATTTGGAATACTTGGCCAAAGATGGGAAGTGGAAGAAGGGCTTTGATCCGGCGAGCGCGCAGGAAGTGATGAAGAAGGGCAGTCCGGAGTTGTCCATTGTGTACCATCCGGACCTGCACAAGTGGCTGGCGGTGATGTTTGAGCCGGACGGCTTTTCGCGGAAGATACTGCTGAAGAGCGCGCCGACTTCGACAGGGCCGTGGACTGACGGGCAGGTGATCTACGAGGTGCCGGAGATGGACCCGAATTCGCCCAGCTACGACAAGGAAACGTTCTGCTACGCGGGCAAAGAGCATCCCGAGTTTGAGCATGGGGACCTGGTTTTCACTTATGCCTGCAATACTTTCTCTATGTCGAAGCTGGCCAGTAACCTGAAGCTCTATTTTCCGCGAGCGGTGCGGATGCCGATGCCGAAGCTGCAAACCGGGGGCGAGAAGTGATGGGCCGTTTCCGGAACTCAAGAATTTCGGAACCCGTATCCAGCGGCGTGCGGATCGCCACCGTGTATTCGCCCGCGCTGAAGGGCCGGGCGGACATGACGCTGTATGTGCCGGAGGCGCGCGAAGGCAAGCGCCTTCCGCTGGTTGTCCTGCTGCATGGCGTGGACGGCAGCCACTGGAACTGGTGGGTCATGGGCAAGGTCCCGCAGATGGCGCGGCAGATGGCGGCGGCGGGCGAGATTCGCCCCTTCGCCATAGCCATGCCTTCTGACGGGCTTTGGGGAGAGGGTTCGGGCTATGTGCCGCATCGCGAGTTCGACGCCGAGGCTTGGATTGCGGAGGACGTGCCGGGGTTCATCGGGGAGTTTGTGCCGGATGTCGAGACGGAGCGGTTCTACCTGGCGGGACTGTCGATGGGCGGCTTTGGCGCGCTGCGCGTGGGCATGAAGTACGCAGCGAAGGTCAAGGGCATCTCGGCGCACTCGGCGGTGACGAGCGTCGAGGATCTTGCACGCTTCGTGAGCGAGCCTCTGGACGAGTACTGGATCTCCGGTGCGGAGAACGTGAGCATTCTGCACTGGGCCAGGACGAATCGCGCGGTGCTGCCGCTGCTGCGGCTGGACTGCGGGCGGGACGACTCGCTGCTTGAGTCCAATCGTGCCTTGCACGAGGCGCTGCTGAAGGAAGGCATTCCGCACAGCTACAAGGAGCATGACGGCGGGCACTCATGGGACTACTGGCAGGTCCACGTGCGCGAGACGCTGCGGTTCTTCTCGGAAATCGAGGTTAAGTGCGTCTGACTCCCGAGGCTGAGACGGAGTACTCCGCGCCCTGATAGTAGAAGTTTTCCAACCTTGCGTTCGGGTCGAAGGCCGCGAGCTTCGGTGCGGCCTGTAGTCCGCCGTGGAGCGAAGGGTTCGCCTCGAAGATGGACTCGATGACCATGTCGATGAACGCGCCGCCGGAGATGCAGCACCAGTCCTCAATGTAGGGAGCATCGTTGGAAGCCTTGTATGCGCCCCCTTTCAGCGGGGCCACAACATCTTCGACGAAGTGCGCCTGTCCGATGGGGCCCTGATTGCCGGCCTTGGCAATTTCAGTGAGCCAAGGCGCGATGCGCGCGGGGTCATCGATCTTGAAGAGGCCCTTGGCGCACTCGGGCGGCCACGCCGAGTAGGCGCCGAGGCAGCTATGGTCGGGGCGAACGTTCCAAGTCGAGTCGGGGTCGCCGCTGGCGAGCGCGCGCATCCACTTCTTCGAGGCAAGCTGCGACCAGAAGAAGTCGGCCATCTCGCGCTTCTG
>DASTXK010000365.1:0-17975 GCA_035765555.1 Acidobacteriaceae bacterium | reverse complement strand
TCCGGGAAAGTATCGTTCGGCGCGCTGCTGGAGGTCGCGGGAGCGGGTAAGGTCAACGGGCATGGTTCAAGTATAGAAGCGGTGCAGTAGCTACCAGTTCTTCCGCTCTTCCAGATAAAACTTCGTGTAATCCAGATAATTTCGCGCGTACTTTAGAATCATCTCGCGGTCACTGTCCGTGAGCGTGCGCCGCACTTTGCCCGGAACGCCGGCCACCAGCGAGCGCGGGGGAATCACGGTGTTTTCGGGAATCAGCGCCCCGGCGGCAATAATCGATCCTTCGCCAATGCGCGCATTGTTCATGATGGTCGCGCCCATCCCGATCAGGCAGGCGTCCTCCACCACACAGCCGTGGACGGTGGCGTTGTGGCCGATCGTGACATACTCGCCCACAATCACCGGATACAGGTTCCTCATCCCGTGCAGCACCGAGCAGTCCTGCACGTTGGAATGCGCGCCCAGCCGGATGGAATGCACATCGCCGCGAACGACCGCGTTCATCCAGACGCTCGCGTGGTCGCCCAGAACCACGTCTCCGATGATCTGGGCCGACACATCCACATAGCAGCTTTCCGGAATCACGGGCGTATGGCCCTGATAAGAGCGGATCATGGGTCTAGTTTAGCCTTGATCCCGCGCCCCAAACACAGCGACCAGCGGGAGCGACCACAAGGCCGAATTCCGCAAAAGCGCGAAGCGCGTCTGCCTAAATGGCCAGTCCCGCGTGTGCCTGGACGGCCAGTCCTCGTTTATCCTCAAGAAGAACATGCCCGAAGACGCAATCCCACATCTGTCCGGCTATGAAGAGGCCGAGCTCGACCAGGCCTTTGCCTCCGTGTCGCATGAAGTAGAGGCTTCCGCCGGCGCGCTTGCCACTCCGGAAGCCGTCGAGAGCTTTCGTCTGTATTGGCTGGGACGCAAGCAGGGCCGCCTCAAAGCCATCAGCGATGCGTGGCTGAAGTCCGCGCCGCCTGAAGCAAGAAAGCCTCTTGGCCAGCGCTTCAACAAGCTGAAAGCCGAGATCGAGCAGCGCCTCGAAGCGGCCTCGGGCGCGAGCCAGGCAACCGTGCTCGACTCCGAAGCCATCGACATCACGCTTCCCGGAACCCGCCGCCAGCCCGGGGCCGAACATCCCCTCATCAAGACCCTCAATGAGATCGTCGGCATCTTCCAGCGCATGGGCTACTCCGTCGGAGTCGGCCCCGAGGTTGAAACCGACTATTACAATTTCGAGTCACTCAACTTTCCGCCCGGCCATCCGGCGCGCGACACGCAGGACACGCTGGTCATCGCCCGGCAGGACCGCAAGCCCTTGCGCGACCGCCTGCTCATGCGCACCCACACCTCGCCCGTGCAAATCCGCACCATGGAGCAGCAGCCGCCGCCCGTTCGCATCGTCATCCCCGGCAAGGTGCATCGCAACGACGCCGCCGACGCCACCCATTCGCCCATCTTTCATCAAGTCGAAGGACTCTGCGTCGATACCGGCATTACTTTCAGCGACCTCAAGGGCACGCTCGACCACGCCATGAAGGAGCTGTTCGGCTCCAGCGTCAAGACGCGCTTTTTCCCATCGTTCTTCCCCTTCACCGAACCCTCCGCCGACGTGCAGATCAGTTGCCCCTTCTGCGGAGGCGCGGGTTGCCGCAAATGCAAGCACTCCGGCTGGATCGAGCTGCTGGGTTGCGGCATGGTCGATCCCTCGGTCTTCGGCTTCGTCGCGCAAAAGCAGCCCGCCTACGACCCGAAAAAGATCAGCGGCTTCGCCTTCGGAATGGGCGTCGACCGCATCGCCATGATGAAATACGGCATCACCGACATCAGCCTCATGTACTCGGGAGATCTGCGCTTCCTGGAGCAGTTCGCATGAAGATTCTCACCTCCTGGCTCCGTTCGTATCTTCCCGGCTTGGCTGTCACTGATCGCCAACTCGCCGACGACCTGACCCTGCGCGGCATCGCGGTTGATGGCGTCTTCGATCTAGGCGCAAACGGCTCGCTCTTCGAGATGGACATCACCACCAACCGCGTCGACGCCATGAACCACTACGGCATCGCGCGCGAGGCGGCGACCATCTATGGGCTGAAGCTCAAGCCGCTCGAAACCTCGCTGCCAGCTCCAAAGCCCGGCCCTGCATTTCCCGTCCGCATTGAAGACCCCGCCCTCTGCGGACGCTTCACCGCGCGCGTCCTGCGCGGCATCAACGTCCAGCCGTCTACCGAAATCATCGCCGAGCGCTTCCGCCTGCTCGAACAGAAGCTCATCTCCAACGCCGTGGACGCGACCAACTACATCGTTCTGGCGATGGGCCACCCCACTCATGCTTTCGATCTCGACAAAATCGAAGGCGCCCTTATCATCCGCCGTGCCCACAAGGGCGAGCGCCTCAAAACGCTGGATGAAATTGACCGCGTTCTCGACCCCGAAGACCTCATTGTGGCTGACGAAAAGAAGCCTCTCGCCCTCGCCGGAGTCATGGGCGGATGGGACTCGCGCATCACCGCCGAGACGAAAAACGTCCTGGTCGAAGCCGCCTGGTTCGACCCCGTCAGCATCCGCCGCTCGTCCAAGCGCCACCTGCTCCACACCGACGCCTCGCATCGCTTTGAGCGCGGAGCCGACTTCAACGCTCCGCCCGTCGCCTCGGCGCTCGTCAGCCAGCTTCTGCTCGAATCCGGAGGCCATCAGGTCGGCGATTTCGTTGATGTCATGATCTCCGAAGCCGAGAAGCACACAGCGAAGCGTTCCAGTATTGGGTTCGCGGTGAGCGAAGCCCGCCGCATACTCGGCGCAACCGAAGATCCTGAAGGAATCACCGCCGCGACTGCGGAAACCATTCTCACTGGCCTGGGCTGCGAACTTGAACCGCGCGGAAACGAGACGTATCAGGTTACGCTTCCTAGCTGGCGGCTCGACCTTGAGCGCGAAATCGATCTCATCGAAGAGGTCGCGCGCGTCTACGGATACAACCGATTTCGCAACACTCTCCCCGCCTTCACAGGATCGGTCATTGAGCTTCCCTGGGCCGCGAAAGAGTCCGCCGTGCGCACCGCGCTGTTGGCCATGGGCTGGACTGAGGCCATCTCTTCCACCTTCTGCGCCGCAGCCGACGCCGCGCTCTTCGCGCCTCAGCCAAACTCCGCCGTGGCGATGGGCAATCCGCTGAGCGAAGAAGCTGGAATGTTACGCCCGTCGCTGCTGCCCGGCATGGTCGCGATGCTCACGCTCAACCTCAACCGCGATGTGGAAGACGCCGCGCTCTTCGAGGCCGGAACCGTCTTCAGCGGCAGCCCTGAAAAAGTCGACGAGCGCCCCGCCCTCGCCATCGGAGCTACAGGACGCGCCCTCGGCGAAAAGCCTACCGACTTCTACGACCTAAAGGGAACCATCGAAGCTCTGCTTGCGAAGTTCGCGTCGCGCTCCCTCTACTTCGACAACCTCCTGCTGCCTGCGTGGCTGCATCCGGGACGAGGCGCGCGCGCCGTCCTTGACGGAAGCACCGTTGCATATTTCGGCCAACTCCACCCGGCGGAGGCCGAGCGCCGCAAGCTCAAGCAGCCTGTGTTCGTGGGTGAAATTTATCTCGACCGCACTTATCGCCAGCCACTGCGCCAGCCCCTTGCGCGCGACCTCTCGCGCTATCAGGCGGTGCGGCGCGACTTTTCGCTCCTGTTCCCAGACCCCACTCCCTACGCCACTATCGAAGACGCCATGCGCAACCTCGACATTTCCGACCTGCGTGCCTTTGCCCCAAAAGAAATTCTGCGCGAAGCAAAGTCCATTTCAGCCGGACACTTTTCTCTCCTGCTGGGCACCGTCTTTCAGTCGCAGGAGCGGACCCTTCGCGAGGAAGAGTTGCAGGAGTTTTCCCAGCGGATTATCTCGGCCATGGAAGCCATCGGCGGCAAGCTGCGTACAAGCTGATTCGCCCAAAACATTCGCATCATAAAATAATGTGGGGAATCCAATCCAAGGGGCTCTATTTCCGTGCGGCGATTCTTTCTCCTTCTCATCCTTGCAGCGGTCATTGCGGGCGTCGCCTATTGGGTCGTGGCGCCGTTTGGGCGTTCGTCTGAGAAGTTTGTCGATATCGCCCCCGGCACTCCCTCCAGACACATCGCGGCCCAGTTGGAACAGAACGGAATCATCCGCAGCAAGTATCTTTTTGACGCCATGCACGTCATCAAGGGCGGAACGCTGAAGGCGGGCGAGTACCGGTTTGACCATCCCATCAAGATGTCGGATGTTTACAACCGCTTGCAGCGCGGCGAAGTTTATACCGTCAGCGTCACGATTCCCGAAGGATCAAACCTTTTTGATATTGCCCAGCGCATCCAGCAGGCGGGGCTTGGCTCGAAGGAAAGCTTTATGACCGCCGCCCATGCGAATGTAAAGCTCATCGCGGACCTCGACCCGACGGCGACCACGCTGGAGGGGTATCTTTTTCCAGACACGTATCATTTCTCGCGGCACATGACTCCGCTGCAAATGCAGGAGGAGATGGTGCGGCGTTTTCGCCAGGTTGCGGGGCAACTTGGGCTGAGCGGAGATGACCATCGCATTGTGACGCTGGCCTCGCTGGTGGAGCGCGAAACGCCGATTCCGGAAGAGCGCCCGCTGGTGGCGAGCGTTTTTGTCAACCGCATGGCCAGGGACATGCCGTTGATGACCGATCCTTCGGTGATTTACGCCGCGCTGCTGGCGGGCCGCTATCGCGGCACAATTTTCGCTTCGGACCTGCAATCCGATTCCCCCTACAATACCTACAAGCACACGGGGCTGCCGCCGGGCCCAATTTGTTCGCCCGGAGCCGCATCGCTGAAAGCTGCCATGCACCCGGCGCAGACCGACTACCTGTACTTTGTCGCGGCGAGCGCCAACCCCTCCGGAAAGTCGCGGTTTTCCGCGACGCTGGAACAGCACGCCCACGATGTGGCCGAATATCGAAAGGCGCTTCACAAAGCAGCTTCGAGATAATAGATCGAGTAGCCAGTAATTTCCATTCAGGACGAGCCGGACGTATTGATAGAAAAATCCAAAATCAGCGCATTATGTCTGCTATTGCTGTTGCCGCTTCTCAACGGCTGTCTTTGGCATACCCGCCGCATTAAACAGGTAAAGCCTCCCGCCGTCGTTATGACGGCCACGGCGGAAGACCTGGTGAATCTGATCAACGACCGGTGCGATGACATTCATTCGTTGAGCGCGACGGTCGAATTCACGGCGACCGTCGGTGGGCCTAAGAAGGGCAAGGAAAAGACCTACACCGCGTTTACCGGATACATCCTGCTGCGCAAGCCGGAGTCGCTCCGCGTGATAGGGCTGGTCCCGGTGCTGCATACGCGCGCATTCGACCTGGCAAGTGACGGGACAGATTTCAAGTTATGGATTCCGCACGAAAACAAGGTCTTCGAGGGTCCGAACACGCTGACGAAGGAATCTCCCAACACGCTGGAAAACTTCCGTCCCAATGTCTTTTCGGATTCCCTGCTCATCAATTGCATCGGGCCGGAAGACCTGGTGACGCTGACATCGGACACCGACACGCAGATGGATCCGGAAACGAAGAAACTGGTGGTCCGTGCGGACTATGATCTATCGGTCCTGCGGAAGAAGCCAAATAGCCAGGAACTGATTCCCGAGCGCGTGATTCATTTCGACCGGACAAACCTCCGGCCCTACGAGGAAGATATTTACGATTCCAAGGGGGCGATCCAGACACAGGCCATCTACGGCCCCGACCAGACCTTCGGCAACGTGAAGTTTCCCGGCACCATCACCATCAAGCGTCCGCTCGAGGAGTACGAGATCGTGATAACGTTTGAGAAGCTAAGGACCAACCTGGCGCTGAACGATGATCAGTTCGAGCTGAAGACCCCTGAAGGCGCGAAGGTGCAGGAATTGCGCTAGTTAAGCGGCCCGGTGAAGTGGCTTGACTTCCTTATGTCCTCTGCTGCCGGCCAGACGCAGATCATAGTCGTTCTGTAGATTGAGCCACATCTGAGGCGAGGTGCCGAAGAATTTGCCGAGCCGAATTGCGGTGTCAGCGGTAATGGACCGCTTGCCACGCACCAAATCATTGATCCGCGGCGCCGAAACATGAAGTTCCTTCGCCAAGCGGTAGGCTGTTATGCCGAGCGGCTCCATAAACTCGGTTCTTAATATGTCTCCGGGGTGAATCGCAAATACTTTATTATGGGCGGCCATGTGTATTCCCTTCAGTGGTAATCCACAATTTCGACGTCGTGAACGCCGTCATTCTGCCAGCGAAAGCATATCCGCCACTGACGGTTAATGCGGATGCTGTGCTGGCCATTTCGATCACCAGTTAAAGCTTCAAGTTTATTTCCGGGCGGCACTGACAGTTCCACAAGGTCTGTCGCGGCATTTAGAAGGGCCAATTTCTTGAATGCCGTGAGCCAGATTTCCGGTGGCAAGCGCCGGCTTTTTCCGACTCGCCAGAGCTTTTCCGTCTGGGTGCAGCGAAAGTTGACGATCAAGCCTTGATAGTAACGTTCTTCATTATTAACGTCAAGCGTTACTACGGGTCTGGAACTTGCCCAGCCCGGCCCGCTGCGCGTGTTCCGTAATCGCCTGATTGATTTCCAGCGCAAGCGCCAGAGCGGCGCGTCCATCTTCCGCCGAGACCCGAGGCGCGTTGCGCGTGCGGACCGACTCCAGAAACGCCTCAATCTCCAGCCGCAGCGGCTCCGCCTGTTGCACCTGCGGCTTATTGAAGGCGAGTCCCGCGGGCGAGTTTGCCGCTGCCGCCGCCGCGCCCGGAATCCCGTTCACATCGATCACCAGAACGTCCCTCCGCGCGTAGTCAATCGAAACATACTCGCGCGGCTGAAAGAACCGCAGTTTCCGCACCTGCTCCGTGCTGACGCGGCTGGCCGTGAAGTTGGCCACGCAGCCTGAGTCGAATTCTAGCCGGACATTGGCGATGTCGATTTTGTTCGACAGAATCGGCAGGCCGACGGCGCGGATTTCACGCACCGGCGACTGGGTAAAACTCAACACAATGTCCAGATCATGAATCATCAGGTCCAGCACCACGTCCACATCGAGCGCGCGCGGGGTAAAGACACTGAGGCGGTGCGCCTCAAAAAACATCGGCTTGTTGAGCAGCGGCTGGACGACGAGGACAGCCGGATTGAACCGTTCCAGATGCCCCGGCTGAATCACCCGGCCATGCTTACCAGCAAGAGCAATAAGATCGTCCGCCTCGGCAGTTGTGGTTGCGATAGGCTTCTCAATCAGAAGATCAATGCCTGCCCTGAGCAGCGGGGCGGCCACGGCATAATGCTCGGAAGTAGGCACGCATACAGATGCGGCGTCAATCAAGACTTCGCGGCGATCGCGTCCGGCCAGCGCTTCTTCTACAGACGAAAAGACCGGAACGTGCCATTCTTCTTTCAGAGCGGCGGCGCGGGCAGAGTTCGATTCAATAATGGCGACGAGTTTGATGGGCTGGCCGTCCCGCTCCAGTTCGCGATAAACGCGAAGATGATTGCGGCCGAAGGCCCCGGCGCCGCAGACGGCGGCGTTAACGGCCATCGCCGGCAATGGTTTTCAGGCAGCGCGCGTAGAGTTCGAGCAGATGGTCCACCTGGTCGTCTGCTTTGTGCGCGGACGAGGCGGTAAATCCGGTGGAGGGCGCGGCGGTGCGGCCTGTGCCCGTTACACCGGCGATGAACTTGAAAAGGTCGAGGGCGATGTCCTCATTGCGGCGCGTGCCGGCGGGGGCGTTCTGGGGCTGGTCCATAATGATTCTCCGGGATTCTCCAACTGCGATGCTGTCGACGTTTTCCGAGTCCATTTGCGGCATGGCGTGCTCCTAATGGTGCGTTCCTACTTGGCCAATTCGCCTTTCACGATTTCGCTTACTGTGCGCCCGTCGGCGCGCACTCCGGCGGCTTGGAAGCGCGCCTGAACGGCCTTCATCACCGTGCCCATGTCCTTCGGCCCAAGCGGCGCGCCGGACGCCGCCAGTTCACTGATGGCCTGCCGCACGTGGCTGCGAATCTCGTCTTCGCTGGCGGCCTTCGGCATATAGGTCTCGATCAGCGCGATCTCCGCCGTTTCCTTCGCGGCCAGTTCCGGGCGATTGCCTTTGGTGAACTGCTCGACGGACTCGCGCCGCTGCTTCACCAGCGTGGTGAGTATCTGCTGCGCTTCCGTATCGGTGAGCGGCTGGCGCTTGTCGATCTCCTTGTTCTTGAGCGCGGTTTTGACCATGCGCAGCGTGCTGGTTCGCTCAACGTCGCGCGCTTTCATGGCGGCGATAATGTCCTGATCGATTCGGGCTGTAAGGCTTGCTTCCGTCATTTGTTCAAGCACCATGCGGTGTCGCGGGATTTTTGACCCCAAACTTCTAATTATAGAAACAAAGCGCGACTCGTGCCCGCTCACTACAATAAAAGCAGAATTCAACCGAAAAGAGGATCCCCAAAGATGATCCGTAAAACGCGACTCTTCACTCCCGGCCCAACTCCTCTGCTTCCCGCGGCGCAATTCGCCATGGCTGCCGCCGACATTCATCACCGCACCGTCGAGTTCAAAGCGCTCTACCAGCGCGTGCTCGATCAGCTTAAAGAGTTCGTGGGCACCCGGCAGGACGTGCTGCTGATGGCCTGCTCCGGTACCGGCGCCATGGAGGCTTCCATCTCCAACCTGACCTCGCCCGGCGACCGCGTGTTGGTGCTCTCCGCCGGAAAATTCGGTGAGCGGTGGCGCGACATCGCCAAGGCCTTCGGCTGCCAGGTGGATGTGATCAACGCGCCCTACGGCGAAACGTTTTTGCTGGACGACGTGCGCAATGCGCTCAAGCCCGACACCCGCGCCGTTCTAATGCAGGCCACCGAAACATCCACCGGCGTGCGCCACGACGTGGAAGGTGTGGCCGAGTTGCTCAAGGAAACCAAGAGCGGCGCGCTGCTGGTTGTGGACGCGATCACCGGCCTCGGCACCACGCACCTCGATGTGGATGGATGGGGCGTCGACGTGATCATCGGCGGCTCGCAAAAGGCGGTCATGATTCCGCCAGGTCTCGCCTACCTTTCGTTGAGCGACCGCGCCTGGGCCGCGGTTGAAGGCTCGAAGAGCCCGCGCTACTATTTCGATCTTCGCAAGGAGCGCAAGAACGCGCAGCAGGGGCAGTCCTCCTATACGCCCGCCGTCGCTTTGGTCGCCGCTCTCGGCGCGTCGCTCGACTTCATCGCGTCGCAGGGCGGAGGTGATCTGGCTGCCGGGCGCCAGGCACTGGTCGAAAACGCCGAGACCTGTGCCGCCATGACGCGCGCGGCTGTCGAGGCGCTGGGCCTCAAGCTCTTCGCGCCGGAGTCGCCCGCCGCAGCCGCCACCGCCGTCTATGCGCCGGAGGGTTTGGATTCGGGCGTGATCGTCAAGGACCTGAAGACGCGCTTCGCCGCCATCGTGACCAACGGCCAGGGCGAGATGAAGGGAAAAATTTTCCGCGTCGCGCACATCGGCTTGTTTGACTACATGGACACCATCGCGCTCATCGGCGCGCTGGAACAGGTTGCGGCATCCACGCTCAAAACTCCGGGCTTCGAGTTCGGAAAAGCCCTCGCCGCGGCGCAGAACGTTTACGCCGAGCGCACGGGCGCAAAGAAGCCGGCGGCTGAAGAGGCCCTGGCCGTGCGCTGATTCCCATCCATCCGGGCCTTGGACACACAGGGTCCGGATGCTCTGCTTCGTTTTCATTGTTGTAATTTTCCGGCCCAAACAATTTCTCTAAGGAGCAAAATGAAGATCGTTCTCGCCGAAAAAGTCTCTCCCGCGACGCTCGCCGTTTTTCAGGCTGAGCCGGGATGGAAAGTCGTCACCCATGACCAGATCAAGAATGGACTTGCGGCGGAAATTGCCGACGCCGATGGACTGGTCGTCCGCTCAGCGGTGCAGGTGGATGATGCGCTGCTCGCCTCCGCGCCCAAGCTGCGCGTGATTGGCCGGGCTGGCGTGGGCGTGGACAACATCGACGCGGGCGCGGCGACCCGGCGCGGCATTGTGGTGATGAACACGCCGGGCGCGAACGCCGTCGCCGTGGCCGAGCTTACGTTGTGCGACATGATCGCGCTGGCGCGCAAGCTGCCCAAGGCGAACTCCAGCCTCCACGCGGGCAGTTGGGAGAAGAAGTCGCTGCAAGGCGTGGAACTGCGCGGCAAGAAGCTCGGCGTGCTTGGCCTTGGCCGCATCGGGCTTGAAGTTGCGCGGCGCGCTCGCGCCTTCGGCATGGAAGTGATTGGGCACGATCCGTTCGTCGCCGCTTCCATCGCGCGCGAGAACGCCATCACGCTGGTCAGCACCGAAGAGCTTTTTCGCAACGCCGACTACCTGACGCTGCACGTTGGCCTCACGCCGCAGACCGCCGGCATCATCAACGCCAACACGCTGGCCATGATGAAGAAGGGCGTCCGCATTGTGAACTGCGCGCGCGGCGAGCTTGTGATCGAGGCCGATCTGGCTGAAGCCCTCAAGAGCGGCCATGTGGCGGGCGCCGCGCTGGATGTCTTCCAGAAAGAGCCTCCGAAGGAGTCGCCGTTCTTCCCGCTCGACAACGTGATCCTCACGCCGCACATCGCCGGATCGACCGCCGAAGCGCAGGAAGCCGTCGGCGTGCAGATCGCAATGCAGGTGCGCGAGTATCTGAATCATGGCGTGGTGCAGAACGCGGTAAATCTGCCCTCGCTCACGCACGAGGAGTATGTGGAGATTGCGCCCTACATTACGCTGGCCGACCGGCTGGGCGCGTTTCTGGCGCAGTTTCCCGACGGCAATTTTGAGAGCGTGCACATTTCCTACAGCGGGCGCATCGCCGAAGGCAAAACCGACCTCATCCGCAATAGCGCCATCGTGGGAATTCTGGGCCACGCGGAAGGCGTGAACCGCATCAACGCGGCGTCGGTCGCGCAGGAGCGCGGGCTGCGCATTCACGAGGAGAAGAAGGCCCCGGCCTCGGGCGGCGCGGGCAACGTGCTCAAGTTCACCATTCATACCCGCTCCGGCGACGTAACGGCCAGCGGCACGGTGCTGCACGGATGCTCGGCTCGGCTGCTGCGGCTGAACGGAATCGACATTGAAGCGCCGCTCGAAGGCACGCTGCTCACGCTGCGCAACCAGGACGTTCCCGGCGTGATTGGGCGCATCGGCACCATTCTGGCCGACTATAAAATCAATATCGCAAACTTCGCGCTTGGACGCGAAGGCCGCGTTCCGCAGGGGACCGCGCTGGCCGTGGTGCAGGTGGACGGCGACGTGACCGAGGATGTGCTGAAGGCGCTGCGCGCGGTCGATGCCATTCACGAGGTACACCTGGCCAGCCTGGGCGCAAAGCCCCAGCCGGTAGAATAGTTTTTCAGGAAGGAAGCAATGCCGCTCTACGAGTATCGCTGCAAAAAGTGCGGGCACCATTTTGAGAAAATCCAAAGCTTCAGCGCGCCCGACGAAAAGGAATGTCCGGAGTGCGGGGGCGAGGTGGAAAGGCTGATCTCCGCGCCCGCCTTCCAGTTCAAGGGCGCGGGCTGGTACGTAAACGACTACGGCGGGAAGGGCGGCGCGAGGAGCGCATCCAAGTCGTCGGAGTCCTCCAGCGACGGCAAGTCCGCGGCGTCCTCTGAAAGCAAGCCCGCCGCATCTTCCGACAGCAAGCCAGCCGCTACCGCCACAAAAAGCGAATAATCGGTCTTTCTCCTACGATTTTTTCTTTGGGACCTTCGCGCCTGATTTGCGCGCCTCAGATAATCCGATGGCGATGGCCTGCTTCGGATTCGTCACTTTCTTCCCGCTGCCCGACCTCAGCTTACCTTCTTTCATCTCGCGCATCTCGCGCTCCACGGCTTTACTGGCGGCTGGACTGTATTTGCGCGAGCTCGAGGACTTCTTCGATGCGCTCTTTTTCGAGGAACTCTTTTTTGCGGATGAAGATTTCTTCGTCGAAGATGACTTCTTCGACGATGACGATTTTTTGCCGGACGAGGAATTTTTCGAGGACGAAGACTTCCTCCCAGAACTCTTTTTCTTGGTTGCCATGCGCGTTCCTCCACGCTGGTTGGGACGCGCGCATAAACAAAGGGGTTGCCGTATGCGGGCAGCCCCTTCACGCTTCTGAAGCTGTTACTTATCGTTCTTTCAGCGAAGCCATGTCGATCACGAAGCGATATTTCACGTCGGCCTTCAGCACGCGCTCAAAGGCTTCGTTGACCTTCTGAATCGGAATCACTTCAACATCGGAGACGATATTTTTCTCGGCGCAATATTCGAGCATCGCCTGCGTCTCCGCCATTCCGCCGATGATGGAACCGCTGAGAGCGCGCCGTTTGAACAGCAGGTTCCCCATATTGATCACCGGAGGCTGATCGGGAAGTCCCACCTGGCAGTAGACTCCGTCGCGCTTCACAAGCGGCAGATACGCGTTCAGATTATGCACGGCTGACACGGTGTCGAGAATGAAGTCGTAGCTGTTCGCTTCCTTCTTCATCGCGTCGGCATCTTTGGAAATCACAACTTCGTCCGCGCCGAGCCGCTTCGCGTCCTCCACTTTCGACTCCGATGTCGTGAACTGCACCGTATGCGCGCCGAATGCGTGCGCGAACTTCAGCCCCATGTGGCCGAGTCCGCCCAGGCCGATGATCCCGACTTTTTTCCCCGGCCCCACCTGCCAGTGGCGCAGCGGCGAATAAGTCGTAATGCCCGCGCACAAAAGCGGAGCCACGCCCGCCGGATCGAGCTTGGTCGAAACCGAGTGGACAAAATGCTCGTCCACCACAATGTTGTTTGAATAGCCGCCGTAGGTCAGGTCGCCATATTTGTCCGTCGCGCCATAGGTCAGCGTCACGCCCACTTCGCAGTACTGTTCTTCATTGTTCTTGCAGCTCGCGCAGGTACGGCAGGAATCAATGATGACGCCGACGCCCACCCGCTGTCCGGCTTTGAATCGACTCACATCATTGCCCACGGCCGTAACGCGGCCAATAATCTCGTGCCCCGGCACCATGGGGTAAACGGCGTTGCCCCACTCATTGCGGACGGAGTGGATGTCCGAGTGGCACACCCCGCAGTATTCGATTTCGACAACAACGTCGCGCTCCTTTGGATCGCGGCGCGTAAAGCTGAACGGGGCCAGAGGCGTGGTGGACTGCTGCGCGGCATAGCCGCGGGACTGGATCATGAGAAATGCTCCTCGCTTGCTTCAGGAAGATCGTTACGGAAAGCGTTTTCTATTATAGATTCGCGCAGGCACGCGCAGGGTGCAAACTCCCGCTCAGCCCTGGACCGAAATGCCCGAGAAGTAAAGTACGGCGATTCCGCGCACCGGTTCGCCAAAAACCCGCGCCGGTTCAAACACGCTGGACAACAGCAGGTTCTCAATCTGCGCCCGCGAGGAGGGGGTGTCCGGCCCGGAGATGATGCGGTAGTCGTACACGCGGCCCTCGCGGTTCACGTAGGCCTCCACCACCACGGAGCTGGCATGACCTACCGTTCCCGTGGGAACGCGCGCGCTGACGTCGCGTTCCTCAGGATTATAGGTCCCGGGCGTGCTGGAGACCGGAGAGGAATAAAGAAATCGGGGGCTGGTCGCGGCGCTCGCCGGAGCGTCGCGTGCTTCCACCGGCTCCGGAGTGGCAAACGCTCCCACCAGCACAGCCGCTGTTCCCAGCAGCAGCACGGCGGAGGCTACTCCCGCCGAGGCGCGCAGAAGGAACGGCGCCATGGTATTTTGCCAGCGCACCTGCCAGCGGGCCAGCACCTGCCTGGGGCGGCGGGCCTGCTCCTGTGAAATTGCGACGCGCAGCCGCAATGCCAGGTTCGCAGGTGCCTTCTCCGGACCAATCTCGGCGAGTGCTGACTGCATCGCGCGCCAGCCGTCGAACTCATGCCGGCATTCGCCGCACACCTCAAGATGCGCCACAATCTGTTGCATGGCCACACCGGTCAGGTCGCCGTCAATGTAGGCGGAGAAGCGTTCGCGAATGGAATTGCACTGCTTCATCATGCCTCCTCCGAAACCATTCGGGACGAGTGCTGCCTGCGCCGTTCCTCGACGTAGGGGGCCAGTTGGGCCTTCAGGTGGGCGCGCCCGCGCATCAGGCGCGATTTCACCGTGCCCAGGTTCACATTCAGAATTTCGACTATTTCCTCGTATGCAAAGCCTTCCAGATCGCGCAGCACCACCACGGCGCGGAACGCCTGCGGAATCTCCCGCAGGGCGGCTTCGATGCGCTCGCGCATTTCGTCATGCGCGGCCATGTCGAATGGCGATTCGTGCTCATCGACCAGTGTGTCTCGAATAAGGAGCGGCTGCCCTTCGCTGGATTCGCCTGCCTCAGCCTCAATGGTCACTTCCTGGCGGCGATGCCGCGTCCACCAGCGGCGCTGGTTCAGCGCCTCGTGCAGCGCGATGCGGTAAATCCAGGTGCGAAGGCTGGCATCGCCATGGAAACCGGAGATGCCGCGATAAATTTTTACAAAAACTTCCTGGGTGACATCCGCCGCGTCAGAACCGGCGGGAATGGTGCGGGCGATCAGGCTGTAGATGGGCTGATGGTAGGTGGCGATGAGCCAGGCAAACGCTTCCTCAGAGCCTGCCTTAAGCTGAGCGATCAGCGCAGTCTCTTCCGAACGGATTCCAATGACGCTGGCCAGATTACCCACGGCTGTTCCCGCTTGCATCGAAGATGCTCCTCCTACCTTAACAGGAAGCCAACCCACTCTGCGAGTGAGCGGGTACAACTGCCGCCGGCGGCCGAGTGTCTCGCTCACTCTATCTCCTTTAGACACCACGGAAAGCCCATAGGGTTCCGGTTTTCTGGGGAAATCTTTGCCCAGCCTTGGGGCACTTCCGGCCTGCTCACGCCGCTTGCGAAGCATGTTCTAGTTCCTTGGAGGGAAGCGCGAAGCCCAGCGTCGGGACGGGCTCCGACGGCCACAGTTGTTTGTAGGCCTCATCGCCTCGAAGCAGGTCAATGGCCTCGATGCCCTCCTCCGCCGCATGCTCCATTGCGAACGCAACGAGCAAAGTGCCGGGGCTGAACCCGGCATGGTCCCGCGAATAAGTATGGAGATAAAAATACTGCGCGCGGTGCGTACACCCCGCGCCGTCGGCCAGCGAATACGCCACCGCAATCGGAACTCCATCGAGACAAAGCGCGCACAGCCGCAGCAGGCCAGCCTCCTGCAATTGCGGAATCGCCGCCCGATGCCATGCCTGCACGTGCGGGCTGGCCAGCACTCCGTCGGAGCCGCGCTCGCGCCAGTGCGCCGTGTGCTGCTCCGTCAGTGCGGCGAAGTAATCCGCCCAGCTTGACGCATTGGCCATGCGGAAATCCAATGTCCCGCGCCGTGCGGCCCGGTTGCGGTAGTACATTATGTTACGGCGCAGCTTCGCCGGAAGGTCGGGAACGCGGGCCACCGGAATCCGCCAGCAGCGCTCGCCATGAGACTTGCGGGCGGACACGGGAAGCAGGGCCCGAGCAAGCAGCGATTGAGGACGGACCTGCGTGATGTTCATCGTGTCCCAGCCCCCGGACTCACGAAGATATTGGATCGCCTCCAACACATCCCCCACGCCGCATTCCGGCGCAAAAACGCCGTCCAGATAATCCGTCGTGCTGGCGCCAATCATCAGCAGACGGCGCTTGCCCGAATCCGGCTCCTTGTAGATATAAAACGGAAGAAGCGCGACCGGTCTGCCATCCCTGCGCAGCACCACGGCCCTCGCCTCATCCTGCCCAAAACAGCGCCACCACGGCAGCAGCCATGCCGGATGCTGGAACGGCGTCGCGTTGGGGTCTTCGCTCCACAGCTTTTCCCATTCGGGCCGGAACGACTCAAGCTCTTCAGTCGTGCGAAGAATCTCACGCATAGCGTTTCTCTCGCATCGCGTCCTCCGCCATCGCGGAATAAAGCTGGAAGTAATCCTGGATCATGCGTTCCCGTGAGAACCGCTGCCGGGCCGCCGCACGGCACTCTTCCGGCCGAATCTGGTCCACATGATCAATGGCGATCGCCATCTCCTCAACATTATGGACAAGAAATCCCGTCACTCCGTCATCCACAATTTCCGGCAGCGCGCCCGAAGGATATGCGATCACCGGCGTGCCCGCCGCCAGCGCCTCCATTGCAACCAGCGAGCTGGTTTCCGGAGCGAGCGTGGGGTGCAGCAAGCATCTGGCCTGCCCCAGCAGTTGCTGCTTCCGCAACGGAGCAAGCGGCCCCAGAAACTCATGCAGCATCGGCTCATGTCCATTCAGAAGCGGCATGATCCGCTCGTAGAAGTAAGTCCTGTGGTCCTGATACGGAAACACCTGCCCGCCCAGCAGCACGCGAACGCCCGCCAGCGATCCGGCCTCAAGCGCCTCATGCTGGTTCTTCTCCGGGCAGATGCGCCCCAGCGCGAGCGCGAACTCGGACTTGCTTTCCGTGCAGGCGGGCAGCGCCACGCCGTTCAGGATCACCGGTGCGTCCTGCAACTCGGGCGGGCAGGAGCGCCGCTGCGTCTCCGACACACACTGAAACTGAACATTGCCTGAATATCGTCTCCATATTTCTTGCGGATACCACGACACCGGCAAATGCAGCGTCACTAGAACGGGAACATCCGGCGGAAGTTTGTAGTGATCGAAATCCAGCCCGTGCATGTGGATCAGATCGACATCATGCTGCGACAGAATGCGGTCAAGGCAGGCCTGGCGCTGTTTGCAGTTCCAGCGCCGGCTGTCCGCGTCGTACAGATCGCTGCCCAGCAATGGAGTTGTGAAGAGCGTCCCGGCGGCCTGCGAACCTTCGCAAGCCAGCACCAGAGAAGTATGTCCGGCGGCAGTCAGCGCACCGTCCAGTTCCGTCAGAATCTGCTCCGCTCCGCCCACCGCGTGCGGCCCCACAGGCGCGAACGCGAAGGCCACGCTGAGCACCGTTATTGCCATTGCGCCAACTCCTCATCGGCGGCGGCCGCCAGGCTGCAAAAGCGTTCCGACGTCATTCCCCACGGATACCGGTCGTACAAAGCTCCGCCCTCGTGCGGCGGCCGCTGAAAATCGTATTGCGGCGCGACGCGGAAGCGCTCGTATTCGAGCGGAAACCCGCTGAGCGTCTCGCGCTGGGTCACAAAACAATCGAGCAGCGCTCGCTTGCGCCGCTGCTCTTCGTTCGACAGGCGATGCTCCACATGTTTTGTATCGGAGGAGTGAGGCAGGAATGTCCCGGCTTCGCCGCCCCGCAATGAGGCATGATAGAAGGCGGCCTCCAAAATCACTGGGGCCGCGGCTCCGCGCGCACTTATCAAGCCCATCGCCTTGTGGACCGCGAAGGCGCAGGCGTCATGGTCTGGATGTCCACCCTCATAGGGATGCGTAAAGACGACCTCCGGCATGCACTCCAACATCAGTCTTTCGATCCTCCTGACCAGCCACGCCAGTTGCAGACTCGCCTCCTGATCGGGAATTCCCAGCCGCTCGCGGCTAACATTCTGCAATCCGGCCATGGCCAGGGCGCGGCTCAACTCGGCCTCGCGCGCTCGCCGGTAGTCATCCACGGTCGTGAAGCCGTGCGCGCGGCTGTCCTGCCCGTTCTGCGGAGCGCCGTCGGTCACATGAACAAAGCAGGCGGAGCGGAACCGCCCCAGACGCGCTCCCAAACCGACTACCTCATCATCGGGATGCGCAAAGACCAGCATGGCGCGGGGCATGCAAGACGCCGAACCCTCCTGTGCCGTCGCCTGGGACAGTAAGCTCCAACTCACGCTGCCCTGTCCGTGTCGCGGCCGCCCGCCGCAAACTGCTCCGCCAGCCGATGCAGGCGCCCAGCCACACCCTCGCCGGAGAGCGGCTTGCCATGCCCGGGCGCGACCACCAATGGGTCCAGCTCCGCCAGCCGCTGGATGGACTGTGATGCGGCCCCCCAGTCCTGCGTGAAGTAAGCTGGCGGCCCATGCAGTTCCGGGGGCTGCATGATCG
>DASTXK010000364.1:0-8610 GCA_035765555.1 Acidobacteriaceae bacterium | reverse complement strand
ATCTTCCTCTCCGGCGGAATGTTCCTCGATGTGGATAGCCTGCGCAAGCGGCGCAAGGCCTATGATGCGCAACTGCAAACCGTGAAGGATTCGCTGGCGGAAATCGACGCCATCGGTGTGCAGGTAAAAGACCTCGACACCGGGCTGCTCGACTTTCCCTGCCTCGTTGACGGCGAGACGGTGCTGCTGTGCTGGAAGATGGGCGAAAGCCGCATCGAGTTCTGGCACACGCTCGACGGAGGCTTCGCCGGACGCCAGCCTCTGGATGACCGGTTCACAAAGAAGAGCCGCAATCGGGCAAATTAGCTGATGGGTTCTACATACACTTGTCGAGCGGAATATCAAAATCGACGAGTGCGTTTCCGCTTGAGTCGCGCAAGTCACGCAGCGTGAGGTGCGCGCCCTTCAGCGGATGGTCGCCCAGTCCCTGCACATCGTAAAAGAAAAACCCCGCGCGCGTGCTGTGCGGCGGCACTGTCGCGTCGCCGTATTCAAGATCGTTGAAGTCCTGCTCGATCTTCTTGTCCGGCGATTTCGGCTTCTTGCGAATTGGCGGCAGCGGCGCGGGCAGCGGAATGCGCGCTCCGGCGCCATGAATGTGGGTCATGCGGCGCTCCACATCGCGCGGCACAGCGGCGGGAATGCGGTCGTCATGCGCGCTGAGGAAGTCGATCCGCGCCTGGTCGAGCGAAATGGGCTGGTCGCCCCCGTTGGTCACGACCAGGTAAATGGGCATGAATCCATTCTCGAGGAAATCCACGCGGAAGAGCTTGCCCTCTTCTGGCGTATCGTATGGCTCAGCGGCGATAGTGACGTGCTCGTTGGAGTGCGCGGCGTGGCAGGCATACGTCGCTGCATCCTTCGGCGGCGGAATCTTATGGCTCGAAGCGAACAGCGGCGCGGCAGCGACCGTGAGCGCGAGAGCGAGGGTGGCCAGAAGGCGCGGGCGCATAGGATTTCGCACAAGTACCATTCCCAACTATATTCTCGGATAAGACTTGCCTGTTGAGGGAATTGTTAGCGAATGCTCGTTTTCTACAGCATCGCGCTGCTGCTGGTTCTGGCGGTGGGCGCTCCGTGGTGGCTGTTTCGCATGGCCGCCAGCGGAAAATATCGCGAGGGCCTGCGCGAGCGGCTGGGCTTTGTCCCGCGAAGGCTGCGAATCGGCGAGCGGGTCATCTGGCTGCACGCGGTTTCAGTCGGAGAGGTGCTGGCCGCAAGCCGTCTGATTGAAGAACTGGGGGCGCGCTCCGGCTGCACGGTCATGATTTCCACCACAACCCGCACCGGTCAGCGGCTGGCGCGCGAGCGCTTCAACGCGGAGCGGGTGTTTTATTTCCCGCTGGACTTCGCCTTTGCCGTGCGCGCCTATCTGCGCACATTGCACCCGCGCATGATCGTACTGGTTGAGACGGAGTTCTGGCCGCGCATATTGACCGAGTGCCGCCGCTCCGGTGTTCCTGTCGCCGTGGTCAACGCCCGCATCTCCGACGGGTCGTGGCCGCGATACCGGCGGCTGCGGTTGTTATGGCGTCGGCTCCTGAATGGCTTTGCCGTGGTGCTGGCGCAAAGCGAACTAGATGCGGAGCGGCTCAAGGCTCTCGGTGCCGCGAACACTCGCGTAGGCGGAAATCTGAAGTATGACATTCGCGCGGCGCAAAAGGCCGCCGTGACCGACGCGCTTCGCGCGCATCTGCCCGTCGGAGTGAAGGTGGTGGTCTGCGGGTCCACGCTCGCGGGCGAGGAAGAACTGCTGCTGGCCTCGCTGCCGCCGGACTTGGTGACGATCCTCGCGCCGCGCCATCCAGAGCGGTTTGAATCTGTCGCGGCGATGCTCGCCGCGCGTGAGACCAAATTTGTGCGGCGGTCGGAGTGGATGGCCGCGCCCACGCCGCTCGCGCCCGGAATGGTCTTTCTCCTCGATTCAATCGGAGAACTCGCCTCGGTATATTCGCTCGCGTCCGTCGCGGTGGTCGGCGGCGGAATGTTCGTGCCCGGCGGGCACAATCCGCTGGAGCCCGCGCAATTTGGCGTCCCCGTGGTCATGGGCCCGCATTACGAAAACTTTCGCGGCATCGTGGACAAGCTGCGCGATGCCGATGCGGTGGCGATTGCGGAGCCGTCGCAGTTGGCCCAGACTTTGGACGGCCTGCTCGCGGACGAAGACGCTGCGAAAACCATAGGTGCGCGGGCACACGCGGTCTTCGAGCGCGAGGCCGGAGCAACAGACCGCGCCGTGGACGCGCTGCTGGCCGTGCTGGAGAAGCAGGCATGATCCGGCCCTTCGCCTATCTTGTTCCGCTCTATGCCGCCGCGGTGGGCGCGAAGAATGCCGCCTATGACCGTGGCTGGGCCAAGCCGGAGCGGCTCGCGTGGCCGGTGGTGAGTGTGGGCAACTTGTCCGTGGGCGGGGCGGGGAAGACTCCGCTGGTGATTCGCCTGGCGCAGTTGCTGGCGGCTGAAGGCGCGCGCTTCGATGTGCTGTCACGCGGCTATGGGCGGCACGACACGGCCCGAGTCGAGCGGGTGGACCCGCAAGGCGATGCCGCGCGCTTTGGCGATGAACCGCTGCTGATTGCTCGGGCGGCGCAGGCCCCGGTGTATGTAGGAGCCAGCCGCTATGAGGCGGGACTGCTGGCCGAGCGCGGCACCGGGGGCCGGGGAATTCACCTGCTGGACGACGGCTTTCAGCATCGGAAACTGGCGCGGGACGTTGACATTGTGGTGCTGCACGCGACCGACTTTGAAGAAACGCTGCTGCCTGCCGGTCGTCTGCGCGAACCGGTGGGCTCCCTGCGGCGGGCCTCAGTCGTCGTGCTGCGGGCGGAAGATCGTGCGCTTGAAGCCGAGTTGCGAAAGCGCGGATTTACCGCGCCGGTCTGGATTCAGCATCGGCGGCTGGCGATGGAAAATGTAACGCGGGCGGTTGCATTCTGCGGCATTGCGCGCCCTGAGGAATTCTTCGCCGCACTCAAAGCGCAGGGGGTGGAGCTGACAGCGACCGTCGCGCTGCGCGACCATCAACGCTATTCGAACACCGATTGCGATCGGCTTGCGGCGGCTGTTCGCGAGAGCGGCGTGGAGTGTCTGATCACAACCGAAAAGGACGCGGCGCGCCTGACTCGGGAGCAGCGCGAGCGGCTGGAAAAGACGGCTCCGCTGCGGGTCGCCAGGCTTGAGGTTTCGCTGGAAAACGAGGCCGCCGTCGTGCGGCAACTGCTGAATTTGCTGTGAGAAAATAAGGCATTGCCAGAACAAACAAAGCAGTTACGTTTGCTCGTGGTGCGGCTGAGCGCGATGGGCGATATCCTCCATGCGCTGCCGGCGGTCACGGCGCTCCGCGAAGCGCATCCCGAGTGGCGCATCGGCTGGGCCGTGGAGCCGCAGTGGAAGCCGCTGCTGGCCTCCGAAGACGCGACGGTGCGCGGGCCGCAGATGCCGCTGGTGGATGGTGTCCATCTGGTTCCGGCTCGGGAATGGGCGCGCTCACCGCTGAGCCTGAAAACGATGCGCGAGGTGCGGCGCGTGCGGCGCGAACTGCGTGCCGAGCAATACGATGTCTGCGTGGATTTGCAGGGAGCGCTTCGCTCGGCTGTAATTGCAAAATGGGCGCGTGCGAAGCGGTTGATTGGCGAGGACGCTCCGCGCGAGCGCTTAGCGCGGTATTTCTTCAAGGAACGGGTGAGGACGAGCGGCGTTCACGTGATTGAGCAGGCGATGGAAGTAATGAATTCAGTCGCGGAAGAAAGGCTTCCCGAGTGCCGTGCTCTCCTGCCGCAAGATGCGGAAGCGGAGGGCAAGGCATCGGCTCTGGCCACGCCCTTCGTGCTGCTGATTCCCGGAGCGGGCTGGGGCGCCAAGCGCTGGCCCGCCGAGCGATATGCCGAACTTGCTATCCGCCTGCGAGACGCGGGCTACGCTATCGTGGTGAATGCGGGGCCGGGCGAGGAGTCGCTTGCAAACGAAGTGGCCACGCTGAGCGACGGCGCGGCAACCGTGCTCCGCTCATCGATCACAGAACTCATTGCCGTGACGCGCCGCGCCGCGCTGGTCATCGGCGGCGACACCGGCCCGCTGCATCTGGCGTCCGCTCTGGGGAAGCCCGTGGTCGGCATTTTCGGTCCGACCGACCCAGCGCGCAACGGGCCGTTCGGAGGCAGGTTCCGCGTGCTGCGGCATCCCGAGAGCAGGCGCGACCACACGCGGCGCTCCGCTCCGGAAGCTGGCCTGCTCACCATTACGCCCGAATCCGTCATGACCGCGGCGATGGAGCTTTTGCAAAAGGAGCCGGTAGCCTGATGGCTAGATGGAGCAGGATCGCACGCCGCATCCGTGTGCCTCTGGGCTTTGTGTTCGCGGCATTTTTTCTGTGGCTGGCGCAGCCTTCAACGCAGTTCCTCGCCTGGAGCCTGCTGCTGGTGCTCCCCGGTCTCTGGCTGCGCGGATACGCTTCGGGTTATGTGAAGAAGAACGCGGAAGTCACGATGACCGGCCCCTACGCGCACACCCGGAACCCGCTCTATCTTGGCTCAATGCTAATGGCATTTGGCTTCGCGCTGGCCTCGCGCAGCGTCTGGATCGCCGTTGCGCTGGCCATGCTGTTCGCGGTGATTTATGTTCCGGTGATCCGTTCGGAGGAGGCGTTTCTGCGGTCGAGGTTCGCTGATTACGATGCCTATACGCAACGGGTTCCGCGCCTGGTTCCGCGGCTGCGTCCCGCAATGGAACAAGCGGCGGACGGAGGCGGCTTTTCAGGTGCGCTCTATCGCAAGCACCGCGAGTACAATGCACTGATAGGCGCGGCGGCCCTCTATGCCGCCCTGGTTCTAAAGCTGCTGTGGCGCGGCCCAAGTTAATTTCACGCAGGTGAGTGTCAGGTTTTGATTTTTCGTTTTGGTATTTCTTCTCTTTTTGCCTGCGTGCTGGCGTTCGGCGCCATCAGTGCGGAGACGCCCCGGGCGCTGCCTCCGCTGCGCGCTCCGCAAGCCGGCTTCAACTTCCCGCTCAAGCGGACCCTGAACTATGTGGTGGATTGGCGCGTTTTTCCGGCGGGTATTGCATCCTTCCATCAGGAGACCGACGGAAACCTGGAGCGCATCTCCGTTACGGCGGACACCACGGGCGCGGTGAATCTGCTGTTTCGCGTGACCGACCGCTTCCAGTCCACCTTCAACCGTGAGACCGGATGCTCGCAGACATTTTCCAAGCAACTGGTGGAAGGCAGGCGCAGAGTCAACAGCGATATGCTCTTCGACTACCCGCGCAGCCAGGCGGTCTACACGGAGAAGAACCTCGTCTCCGGAATCAGCCAGCGCAAGCAGGTCACAATTCCCCCTTGCGTGACGGATTCACTCTCAGCGATTTTCTACGCGGCTTCGCAGCCCATGACGGTGGGCGAGAGCTTTCAGTTTCCGCTGGCCGACGCGACAAAAACCGTCCTCGTGACCATGAAGGTGGAAGGCCACGATGAGGTCAAGACCCCGGCCGGAACCTTCCAAACCATTCGCGTCGAACCTACGGCGGACGCGGGCGTGGTGAAGCATCGCGGCAACATCTGGATCTGGTACACGGATGACGACCGGCACATTCCCGTGCAGATGCGCGCGCGGCTGTTCTGGGGAACCATCACGTTTCGGCTGACTTCGATTGAGTCGAAATAAGTGGGTGCCCCATCCTCGGGGCGGCTTTATCGCGCCCACGATGGGTGAGACTCGGGCCAGGCGACGGCGGTAACGTGCTTCCCGTCGAGAAGAAAACTGGAGAGGCCCTCCGTGTCGGTCAGATAAGTATGCACGTGCGCGTTCTCTAGCCGCTCCAAGACCTGGTGCGCCGGATGCCCGTAAAAATTCCGGCGCCCCACCGAGATTGCGGAAAACGACGGCGAGACGGCGGCGAGAAATGCGGGCGTGGTGGAGGTCTTGCTGCCGTGATGCCCCACCTTCAGCACATCCGAGTGAAGGTTTCCTTCCGCAACCATTCTCGCTTCGCTTGGCGACTCGGCATCGCCTTCCAGCAAGGCCGTGGTTTTCCCGTAGCGCAATTGCAGCACCAGCGAGTCGTCGTTGCTGGGTGTCTTGCCGGGATGATAGTCGCTCGCAGGCGCGAGCACACGGAAGGAAACTCCGCCAAACCTGAATGTGTCTCCCGCAATGAAGTGATGCACTCGCGTTCGATCCCGTGCCGCGCTTCGCAGCAGATTTTCATAAACGGGAACATCAGGATCAGCGCCTACCCAAAGCTGCCGGGGACGGAAGTTCGCGAAGATCGCCGGCATCCCGCCAATGTGGTCCTGGTGCGCGTGGGTCAAGGCCACGGCGTCGAGCCTGCGGATGCCGCGAGACCACAGCACTGGCGAAACCACGTCTTCGCCAATGTTGAAATTCGAGTCTTCGGATTTGAAAACGAGCCCCCCGGCATCGATGAGCAGCGTTTTGCCGTTAGGCGTTACCACAAGAAGCGAATCCCCTTGGCCCACGTCAATGGCGGTGATCTCAAGTTTGCCGCGATGGTATTGAATAGGCCGCGGAAAAACGAGTGTGGCGGCGGCAAGAGCGAGCGCGGCCAGCGATAAGATCGCACCGAAACGGCGGAAGCGAATCACGCAAATCGCGGCAACTACCAGCGCAATCCAGAGGACAACGACCGGCGCGCTCGGCATGGGAACGCGCATGTCCGCCGCCCGAATCGCGGCGAAGCCGGAAATAACGCGCGTGACCGAGTGCAGGAGCGCGGCAGTCGCAGCCCCGGGAACAAACGCCAGCGACGGCGCAATCAGCAGCGTCACAAACATGAGCAGCGCGCAAGGCAGCAGGATTCCGAGAAACGGCACGATCAGCACATTCACCGGCAGCGCGAAGACCGTAACACGATGGAAGTACACGGCCATG
The DNA here is from genome assembly GCA_035765555.1 of Acidobacteriaceae bacterium. Taxonomy (GTDB): domain Bacteria; phylum Acidobacteriota; class Terriglobia; order Terriglobales; family Acidobacteriaceae; genus Silvibacterium. Next base: position 1,723 of record DASTXK010000364.1, on the reverse strand, counting down.
GGCAGCATCATGAATAACTCAATCGCGACCGATACCGCCAGCAACTCCGCCGCGCGCAGCAGCAGCCCCACCCCAAACGGAAAAGCCTTCCACGCGAGGAACCCCCCAGTGAGCGGGCGAAGATGCCGCGCGACCTGACGCACGGAGACACGAAACTGCGCCATTCGCGGCGGAAGCGATGGATCGATGCGCGTCTGGCGAAGGTTGCGCATGGCGTGCAGCAGCGGCGCGAATGACTTGTTCGCGAGCGGCGCGGCGACTCCGGCAATGGCCAGCACAGAAAGTAAGGTCATTTGCAAGCCTGCGTCAAAAAGTGATGCGGGGTCGGCAGCCAGCAAAACGAGCGCGGCGAAGCCAATGGCATTGAATGCGGAGCGGTCGCGCCACAGCAGTCGCCCGATGAGGTAGAGCGAGACCATCCAGAACGACCGCTGCACCGGATGCCCGAAGCCGGTGAACAGCGCGTATCCGAATGACAGCGCAATGGTGACAAGCGTCGCCCACAATCGCGACAGGCGCAGGCGCTTGCTGAACCAGAAGATAATTCCGGAAAAGATGGCGAGATGCAGCCCCGAAACCACCAGCAGATGGAACGAGCCGGTGCGCTCAAATCCCACTCGTGTTCGATGTTCAAGCCAGGTGCGGTCGCCTGTAATCATGGCCGCCAGCATGGTCGCGTCTTCGTGGTCAATGCGCAAAAACGGCGGCAGGGCGGAGTTGTGCCCATTGGATGCGAAGTCGATGAGCCGCGTGCTTGCCGCCTCCTGGAGCGAATGCAGCCAGCACAAAAAATCGTGGCCGCGGCTTTGTGCGATTACGGCGAGCCGGTCCGGCCTGGTGCTGCCGAGCGCGCCAATGCCTTGCTTCAGCAAATAGTCGCGGTAGTTCCACACGCCGGGATCAAGATAGACCTCGGCCTGATGCAGAGCGGACGTGACGCGAACCACATCTCCACAGGCAAGCTTCGGAAAAGCCTGATCGAGAGGCGCGTACAGACCCATGCGGGCCGTGCCCGTCGTGCCGAGGCGAAGGTCGAATTGGCGGCTGCGCTCCCGGCTTTCTTCGCTGGAGAAAAATTGCGAGGTCTCGGTTCGGAGCGGCCCAAGCCGCACGATCGTGCCCTGCACGGTCCGCTGCGAGTTGTCAGCCAGAAGAGCGAGCTTTCGTTGAGGGTTGATTGCCGGGGCAATCTCCGCGCAGAACACTCCAAGCAGCACATAGACGAGCCCCGTTGTGGTCCACGCCAGGCGCGAAGCCCTCGCTGATGCGACGATGGCGACAGCGAACGCCGCCAGCAACGCCAGCAAAAACAGCCCCGGCAGGAACCATGCGATACGGGATACAAGGACTCCGGCGGCGAAGCACACCACCGCAAAAAGCGCCGGCGCGGCAGCCACGGAAAATGGCCTCGGCAGAAAAGCGCGCGCGCGCGGCATGGCCTGCGCGGGCGTGGCCGGAATGGCTGCCGTGACCATGCGTGCGCCACCCCGGCCTACAGCGAAAGCTCGGCGACTGATTCCAGATGAAAAGTCTGCGGAAACAGATCGACCATGCGCATGGCTCTGAGGTGATAGCCGGAGTCTAGCAGCGATTTCAGGTCGCGAGACAAAGTGGCCGGATCGCAGGAAACATAAGTAATGTGCTCCGGGCGGACCGCCGCAAGCAGCGCGGCAGCCTCCTTGCCGAGTCCCGCGCGCGGCGGATCGACAATCACCAGATCGGG
>DASTXK010000363.1:0-4595 GCA_035765555.1 Acidobacteriaceae bacterium | reverse complement strand
TTCTTCTCTACGGAGCCGCGGCCTGGGCCATCTTCGCGAACAAGGGTTCCGCGCGGGCGCTGGGACTTATCGCCAGTACTTCGCCGGCCCTGATCTTTTTGGGCGCGGCCCACCGGTTTCACATCGCTTTCGTGCCATGGATTTCAATCGGGGTTGCCGTTGCGGGATTGATCGCTTTCCTGCCCCGTTCCGCCCCGCAATCGGCAAGCAGAACGACGACTCCTGTTCGTATCCCAGGCGACGGAACGATTCCCTGGATGCGAACAGCGGTATGGGCTGTAGGGGGAGTCGGATTCATTTACGGACTCAATTGGTGGTGGGGATGGGCGCGCGCTCAGGGCCTTCCTTGGGATAGAGGAGTCAGCTTTTACCTGCAACTCGTGCTCGTCGATCTGGCTGTCGTTCTTCTACACGAGCTTGGTCATGCGATTACAGGACTAGCGCTCGGAATGAAGCTTCGGGCATTTATCGTGGGGCCGTTCCAGTGGCGAATTTCCGATGGCAAGTGGGGTTTCAAATTCAGCCCGGCAGGCTTCTTCTCGGCGGGGGGCGCGACCGCTTTGGTTCCCACCAATCCCCGGCAGCCCCCGTCGGAAAAGGTCTGCATGATCGCCGCCGGGCCGTTCGCCAGCGTGGCATCGGGTATCCTCGCCTTGTGCGCGGCATTCATCGCTCCGGGGCAACCATGGGAGCCCGCATGGCTGCTGCTGGCCTGCTTTGGTGTTGCTTCGGTCCTGGTAGGCGTGCTGAATTTAATTCCATTTCAGACCAGAACAAGCTACTCCGACGGCGCGCAGATTTATCAGCTACTTTCGGGCGGCCCCTGGGCCGATTACCACCGCGTGCTCGCGGTCATGGGCTCGACTTTGGTCACGCCGCTCCGTCCACGCGACTACGATATCGAAGCAATCAAACGCGCGGCCTTGCATATTACGCAGGGGAGCAAAGCGATCCTTCTGAATCTGCTCGCGTCGAATTATCACCTGGATCGAGGCGAATTCCACGAAGCGGCGTTTTTCTTTTCTCAGGCGGACCTAGTTCGCAAAAACTGCGGAACGAACCAAGTCCCGTCCGGCTGGTACACGGTGTTCGCCTTCCGCGAAGCCTTTCTGCGCCACGACGCCAGGGAAGCGCGCGCCTGGTGGGAGCGCTACGAGGCCACAAAATCCACCCGCCAGAATGTAGATTATTGGCTCGCCCGCGCCGCGCTCCTGTGGGCGGAAAAATCGTTTGGCGAAGCATGGCTTGCGCTGGAGAAAGCAGAGGAAGCGGGGCGGCAGTTGCCAAAATTTGGGGCCTACGAGTTCGACCGCTATCGATGTGAATTGCTGAGAAAAGCGGTTACTGAGAGCGCGAATGCAAAAAGAGAATGGGAGTCGGCCGAGACCTCGGTTTGATAGGTATTCTTTGAAAATAAGCCAGTTTGAGGAGGCCCAGAAGATGCGATTGCCATCTTTGGGTCGCGAGAAATGTGGTGGCCAGAGACGGGATCGAACCGCCGACGCCGGCCTTTTCAGGGCCGCGCTCTACCACTGAGCTATCTGGCCTCGGAGTGAAATTCCAAGGAATTTGGAAGGAAAGCGCCGCGCTCCCTCAACGGCGACTCTACTGAGTATAGCAAAAGAAATCGCGCTTCCCGGCCTGCAAAGTGCGAACGAACGATGCGGCGGCAGATCACCGCGAGAAGCCGCCGGCGATAGGCTTTTTCGCCATTCCCCTGTCCATTGCCTCGTTGGCCAGGCGGTCGGCCTGGCGGTTCTTGTTTCGCAGCACATGCTGGATTTGGAAGAAATCCAGCCCCTCGATGCGACGCTTCGCCTCCTCGTAAAGCGGGCGCAGGTCTGGGCTTTTCACCTTATATTGACCCTTGATCTGCTTGACCATCAACTCGGAGTCGGAGATGACGCGAAGGCGGGGATGGTCGTAACGAAGGGCGAATTCGAGGGCGGCGAGCAGCCCGGAGTATTCTGCGAAATTGTTGGTGCGGATGCCGAGAAATTCGCTCAACTCGGCCAGCTTTTGGCCGCGCTCGTCTTCAATGTAGACGCCGAATCCGGAGGGGCCGGGATTTCCGCGAGCTCCTCCGTCGCAAAATGCTGTGATGGTACTGAGGGGGGCCTGGACAGGCGGATCGGCGGGCCAGAGCAGGGTGGCTTGCGGCGGCTTGGTTTCTGGGGGCATGGGATGAGTTTACCCAAGCAGCCAAAAAGAGTGTGTTGAAAACAGGTGCGGTTCATCGGTTGCGCGTATCAAAAGTTATCAGCGTCATCAGCGTGGAGGGCCCAAACAGGTACCTACCCCGGCGGGGGCGTGCTCGACAGCAACAATTCCTCCGACGGCTGGGTTAATTACTATAGAAGTGACCTGTGGAGCGCGGTGGCGGTTCCGAGCAAGATGCAAGTTTTTTTGCAGTTTCGGGCTAACTATTTTTTGAAAACCGCGTCTGCACTGGTAAGGATTGGTCTGCCTTGTTTTGGGTGCGCCAATCCGAAGGAGAATTTCTGAATGCCTATTGACGCCCTGCGTATTTCTCCCCCCGCGTCCTCCCAGTCCACGGCTGGGCGTTCCCGGATTCAGTCCTCGCGAATGGATTCAGAGGCCCGCGCGCTCGAAAATGATTTGATTCGCGAGGCCCAGCAGGGTTCGCGCACAGCCTTTGACGCTCTGGTGCGTCAATATGATCAGGCGGTCCTGCGGCTGGCCCTGCACCTGACCGGCTCTGAGCAGGACGCCGAAGACATTCATCAGGAGGCGTTCCTCAAGGCATATCGCTATCTCGCGAATTTCCGATTCGAGTGTTCGTTCTACACGTGGATATACCGGATCGTGACGAACCTCTGCCTGGACCTGCTGCGGAGAAGGAAATCGCGGAGAGAAGACCAGGCGGTGCTGATCGATTCGAGCGGCGAAGAAATGGACATGCTGAACAACGTCTCGGACGAGCGGGCCAGCGCGAACCCCGACCGCGAGCTGAACCGGAAATTTCTGGGCGAGCGGATACTTTCTGCGCTCGACCAACTGACTCCACGGGAGCGGATGGTTTTTGAGCTGAAGCACTACCAGGGTCTGCGGCTGCGCACGATCGGCGAAATGCTGAACACCACGGAAGAGACGGCGAAGAATACGCTGTTCCGCGCGACGAGAAAGCTGCGGGCAAATCTGGCGCAGGTGAGATAAAGCAGGGCACAAGGGCTCGGGAGAGACAGCGTTCAGAAAGACAGGGCTCAGGAAAAGGACAGTGGCTGCGAGGCCGCGGCATTTTGTTTGAGGCATGAAGCAAAGGAATCACCATGAAATGCGAGTTGGCACAGGAAAAAATTGCTCTGGCGGCGTGGGGCGAACTTCCCGAAGACCAGCGGGCGCAACTCGAGCAGCACCTTGCCGAGTGCGCGACTTGCAGCAGTGAAATGGAAGCGGTCGAGGCGCTGACCAAGGCCATGTCTCTGCTTCCGGTCGAGGAACCCTCGGCCAACCTGATGGCGCGCACCCGCCTCAAGCTGGAAGAGGCTCTGGACGCGCTTCCGCGAGAGAACTGGCTGGTGCGGCTTACGCAAAGCTTTTCACTCGGCATGGCGCGGCTGCGGTCCGCTCCGCTGGCTGCTTCGATTCTGCTGGTGTTGGGAATTCTGGCCGGAGGATACGGCGGATATCGCGCGGGACTGCATGTGCACGACACGGCGCAGACGACCCTGATTCTGCAGGCGGCCGAACAGCATGACACCAATGCCAAAATCGCCAGCGTAAGCAGCATTGTCCAGGATCCGAATTCCAAGACCGTGGTGGTCAACTACAACCGGCTGGTTCCGGACTCCATTCAGGGATCGCCGGACGACCCGCAGATTCGCCAGCTTCTGCTGCTGGGCGCGCGCAACCGCGTCAATCCGAATGTTCGGGATAATTCCGTCGGGCTGCTGGCTGACGAGTGCCGCACGGGGCGACAGTGCGATAACGGCCCGGTCCGCAACGCGCTGATGGTGGCCATGCTCTACGACAAGAGTCCGACGGTGCGGATGAAGGCGCTGGATGGCCTGCAACCCTACGTGGAAAATGACTTGAGCGTGCGCGACGCCGTGCTGGAGGCGCTGATGAACGACTCCGACGCGCAAATTCGCGCGCAGGCCATCGGGTTTCTGACTCCGGTCGAGGCCGACTCCAGCGTGCGCGAGGTGCTGCACACCGTCGCCATGCAGGACGACAACCCGCACATCCGCGACGTATCGCAGCAGGTGCTGGCCGCCGCGCCGCAGATGCAGTAGGACTGGCCGTCCAAGACCGGGTTTACGCGAACACCAGGCATTGCGGCCGGGAAAGCGGGAAGGTCTTCCCGCTCTCGGCCAGGCGTCCTGTCTTTGCATCACGCGCGAAGACGGCGATGGTGTCTCCCACCTGATTCGCGACCAGCAGATACTTCTCCGAAGGATCGAGCGCCAGGTCACGCGGGACCGCGCCTCCGCTGCCGGTACGGGCCAGGAAGGTAAGCTTGCCCATTGCAGGATCAACAGCAAAGCTGTCGATGCAATCCAGACCGCGATTGGCAGCGTAGGCGTGGCGTCCATCGCGGGTAATGACAATGTCGCAGCCGGTGGATGTGGGGC
>DASTXK010000362.1:0-5321 GCA_035765555.1 Acidobacteriaceae bacterium | reverse complement strand
GAAGTTGCGCATGGCGAAGTTATCGATCCACTTGATAGGGCAGGCGTGGGCCTGGCCTTCGGAGTCGATGCGCTCGATGCGGAGTTTTCTTACAAACATGAAGACAGCGTACAGCGTTCAAGCCTTGCGGTGCGGGCCGGCCTTGCGGATATTTTCCGGAGCGTCGAAGCGGCGGAAGTTTTCTTCAAATTTCCCGGCAAGAACCTGGGCTTGTCTGTCGTAGGCTTCCTTGTCGGCCCAGGCGTTGCGCGGGTTGAGGATTTCGCTGGGAACATCGGGGCAGGAGGTCGGAATGCTGAGTCCAAAGGCGGATTCGGTGACGTATTCGGCCCGGGCGAGGCGTCCGTCAAGCGCTGCGTTGACGATGGCGCGGGTGTGCGGCAGGCTCATGCGGCGTCCTGTGCCGAATACTCCGCCGGTCCAACCGGTGTTGACGAGCCAGCACTGAGCGTTGTGCTGCTGGAGGCGTTGGCCGAGCATCTGCGCGTAGACCTTGGGCGCGCGCGGCAGGAATGGCGACGCGAAGCAGGTGGAGAACTCCGGGACAGGCTCTTTTCCGAGTCCGGCTTCGGTGCCGGCGAGCTTGGCGGTGTATCCGGAAAGGAAGTGATACATGGCCTGGTCGGGGGTGAGGCGGGCGATGGGCGGCAGAACTCCGAAGGCGTCGGCTGTGAGCAGGAGCACATTGCTGGGGTGGCCGCCCATGCTGGGATGAACGGCGTTCGCGATGAACTCGATTGGATATGCGGCACGCGTGTTTTCCGTATGGCGAACGTCGGAGTAGTCGGGGATGCCGGTGGATTCATCGATCACGACATTCTCCAGCACGGAGCCGAAGCGGATGGCGTGATAAATCTGCGGTTCCTTTTCCTCGGAGAGGTCGATGCACTTGGCATAGCATCCACCCTCAAAATTGAAGACGCCGTTGGGACTCCAGCCATGCTCGTCGTCGCCAATAAGGCGGCGTTGCGGGTCAGCGGAGAGCGTGGTCTTGCCGGTGCCGGAGAGGCCGAAGAAGAGGGTGGTTTCGCCGCCGGGGCCAATGTTGGCGGAGCAGTGCATGGGGAGCACATCTTGCGGGGGCAGCAGGTAATTCATGACTCCGAAAATGCTCTTCTTCATTTCGCCCGCGTATTTTGTGCCGCCAATAAGAATGATTTTGCGCGTGAAGTCGCCGAGGATGAAGGTCCCGGAGCGGGTGCCGTCGCGCTCGGGGACGGCTTCAAACTCAGGCGCGGCGATCACGGTGAACTCTGCCACGTGCTTGGCGATCTGGGCAAAGTCGGGCCGCACAAGAAGCTGCTTGACGAAGAGCGCGTGCCAGGCATACTCGCAGATGAAAGTGACGGGGAGCTGGTACGCGGGGTCGGCGCCGGCGAAGAGGTCCATCACATAGAGGTCGCGCTCGGCCATGTGGCGCATCACGCGGTCGAGGATGGCCTGGAACTTCTCAGGAGGGAACGGCTGGTTCACCTTGCCCCAGTGGATGGTGTCGCGGGTGGTGTCGTCCTCAATGATGAACTTGTCGCGGGGCGAGCGTCCGGTGCGCGCGCCGGTGAGGGCCACCAGCGCGCCGTTGGATGCGAGGCTGGCCTCGCCGCGAGCGATGGCGGTTTCGACCAGTTGGGGCGTGGAGAGGTTGCGGTGGACGTGCGGACCTTCGGTAAGAGACCGCGTGCCGCTGGCGACGGAAGCTGCTCCCATTTAGATCGCTCCTTTGTATACAACAATGTATTTTCACATCCTCAGGGCGAAACTGGCAAAGGGATTATCGTCCAGGGGAACGCGCGTTGCGCCATTCTGCAGTGAGCGGTCGTGGTCCTCCCCGCGGCCCCAGGTTTAATAGCGCCGGAGCATAAGGGCGGGCGCGGGGCCTTTGCGCTGATCGAGCAGCCAGTCGACAGCCGAGCGGATGTCGTTCTCGCGGGCTTCGCCCATGATGCGTGAGATGGCATACCCATTCTCATCGAGGATGATGGTTCCGGGAACGATGTTGCCCAGGCCAAAGCGGTCGAGGGTATCGGCGCTGGCCCCGGTCCAGACATCGAGGGAGATGTCGTGCTTATGGAGAAAAGGCTTGATTTTGGGAACGTCCTTTTCATCGTCAATGGAAACAGCGACGAAGCGGACGTTTTGCCCGGCGTAAGACTTGCTGATTGCGGAGAGGCGCGGAAGTTCTTCCTGGCAGGGGGCGCACCACGTCGCCCAAAAGCTCAACACGACGACGTGGCCGCGCAGCGAGGCGAGCGTGACCGGCTTGCCGCTCAGGTCTTTAAGCTTGAGGGACGGGGCGCGCTTTGCGCCAACAGCAGCGGGCGCCAACGAGAGAACCAAAACAAAAACTATCAGGAAAGCAGAAAGCCGTGCTTTCATCGTTGAGCAAAGTATAAGGATGGGCCGCGGAACCGGCATCCATCGAAAGGTGGAATTTTTCAGCGCCCGCGACTGAAGAAGGCGACCAGAGCGACCTCCAGCGTGGATTGAGACGGGGCCAGACCGGTTCCGCGATTGAAGAAGTCGTGGTCGGAGTGGTCGCGGCGGTATTCCATGCGACCCAGGACTCCTTCATGCAGCTTGTATTCGCCGGTGAGGGTGAATTCGTTGAGCTTCTGGGCGAGCCCGGTGGAGAAGCCGTTCGGGTCGCTGAAGTATTCCCAGCGGGGCGAAAAGGCGATTTTGTTTGTGGCCTGGTAGTGAAGGTCGAGCGCGACTCCCTGCCAGTGGCTGAGCGCGGAGGTCTGGTAGATGTTGTTCCCGGTTTCGACAGCATTACGGTTCTGGCCGTAATCGTAGTTGATATAGGCGTTGAGCTTTGAGGTGGGCGTGAGCAGGAGCACGCCGTCGAATAAGTTGCGGTAGCCCTTATTGGTATGGTCATTCTCAGGACCAACATAGTAGGTGGTGGAGAGAGTGAACTTAGGCTTGGTCCACGCTCCAGTTACTCCGATAGTTTTGCCGCTGTTGTTATCAGTGAAGTTGTTCCATCCATTCACAAGTTGAAAGCCGGCGGTGAAGGTGCTTGTTATAGGGAAGGTGGTGCGCAGTCCCACATGGTAGTAGGGAATAGCAAGGGCGAAGAGTAATGAGCGGGAGTAATTCCAGTTGCTGTTGGCTTCGATGACTTCGGCTCCGGCGGAAGTTACAAATTGTCCAAAGTCAGCTTCAAAGCCTTTGGCGTTAGCCGGCTTATAACTCACGTAAGCCTGCTCAAGGTATTTGAAGTTCGGTTCGGAAGCAAGGATGGTTGTGAAAGCTTTTCCGAAGCCGAGGTCAACGTGGAAGCCGACCGGAGCTGGGTCGTGCGCGATGGTAAGCTTGGCCATGCTCAGGCTGAAGCTATTGGCGTTGAAGTCGAAGTTGCGAAGCTGGTTTCCGTTGTCGCTCTCGGGCGGGTGGTTGGCGTTGTAGTTATAGTAGCCGTCGATAAGACCGCTGAACGTGAGGCCGTGACTCCAGTCCGGGCCGGCAGAGGTGGTTTGCGCCTGAAAAGTTGAGAAAGCGGCAAGGAGAGCGATGGCAAGTGTGGAGGCCCTGAGGCCGGGGATCCGCATTTGTGGTTGTCCTTTCCTGTTCGGCTGATTTGGGTATAGCAGTCAGCTTTGCGGGAAAGAGCGGGAATTCTCAGGAATGAAGAGAATCGATGGGGTGCATCAGTAAAAGTTATGGGAGGGAGGGAAGGTGGCCGCAGCGGAAACACCCGTCCCATCCTTTGCGCAGTAGACGCGCAAAGGATGGGGAACCCAAATTCATCTTCACTTTGGTTCGCTTTGTCCCCCACTCAAGCCAAAATTAGGCTTGAGTGGGCCACCCAGAGATTCGCTTCTGGAGATGGACTTACTTAATGGGAGTGTCGTTCGTTTTGGAGCCGGGCTCATTGCCGTCGTGCTGGATGGCGGATTGGATGTTCTCCCAAACGGCAGGGCTCGGATCGTGAAGGGGCAAAAGCAGCTTGGCCTGCTGGGCGATGTACTCGAGGTCGCGCACCAGCGCGGCACAGGTCTCGCACGTCTGAAGGTGCTTTTCACCGCTCAGGTCGTTGCCGGATTCAAAGAGCTCGGGCAACTTGTCCTGAAATTCCGCACAGGTCATGGTCTTTCCGTTCTGTAAATTTGCGTGCTTCTCCATCATACGGCGGACTCCTTGCGTTCACCGGTGCGAAGCAACTCGCGCAGCTTCATGCGTGCCTTGTGCAATTGCGACTTGCTGTTTCCGATGGAGCAGGCCAGCATATCGGCGATTTCATTGTGCTCGTAGCCTTCCACGTCGTGCAGGATGAAAACGAGCCGGTAGCCGGGTGGAAGATTTTCAACGGCGCGCTCCAGCGTGACGCGGTCGATGGAGCCGGAGAGCGTAAGATCGCGGGCGCCTATATCTTTGCGCGGGCCGTCGTCCTGCGAAGGCTCCAGAGTCTCTTCGAGTGAAACCTGGGGCAAGCCTTTTTTGCGAAGGTGCATGAGCACGACGTTGACCGACAGACGATGCAGCCAGGTGGAGAAGGCGGAGTCGCCGCGAAAGGTGCCGATTTTGCGGTAGAGCTGGAGAAAGGCTTCCTGCGTGAGGTCTTCGGCCTCGGCCACATTGCCGAGCATGCGGAGGCACAGCGAATAGACCCGCCGCTTGTGGAGCGAATAGAGCATCTCGAATGAGCGGGGATCTCCGGCCTGCGCGCGGGCGATGGCTTCCGCCTCTCCTGCGATGGGCGGATTGCGCCGCATGTGCTGATGAACAGGTTTGGGGTGGGTTTGGCCAGTGCTCATCCCAGCCTCCGGCTTCCGGGGAATGGTTCCATCGAGTATAGCTCCTGTGGCTCGGGGAGATTTGCCATGCAATGTTGGGGCGACTTGGTTCATGGACGAAAAAATTGTCAGTATCCCCTTTGGGATGAATTGAAGACGCCCCGGGTTGCTTGCTCAGGAACCAATGAACCTGGCGTAGAGGCTGCGGGCCAGGGCCACGTCGGTTGTTCCTTGTATGATGGCGCGGCCATCGGCAAAGACAGTGAGGACGTATTCGCCGCGAGTGAAGCGAAGCAGGAGCTGGTTGTAACGGACATCGCCATGCGGGGCGAGCCGGGCGTGGAGCGCGGCGAGATCGATGGGGCGATGGTGCTCGTGGATCTGGACGGAATTGCGTCCGCAAAGGGTGATGTGCGGGCGGCCTTCTCCGCGAAGGTGGCGCAGGTCGCGTTGGTCGCAGGCGTCGCATCCGGCACGTGGAGTGGCCGCGGAGACCTCCGACCATTCGTTGGTCCAGAGATCACAGGAGAGCAGGGTGCGGCGCATCCGCTCACGGGAGCCGGTGAGGAACTTGATGGCTTCCGT
>DASTXK010000361.1:0-4222 GCA_035765555.1 Acidobacteriaceae bacterium | reverse complement strand
GCGATACGGCTGGCGGGGGTGTGTCCCGCGACCACGATGCGGGTGATGCAATTGATGACCCGCGCCCTGCCTGATCCGGTTGCCGGGCCGACGGGGAATTATCGCGGAGCGGAAGTGCGGAGCAGGGAAGTGAAGCCGGCGATGTTTCTGGCGAACGCGGCGGCGCGGCAGTACAACCAGAAGGGATAAGTTGTTCCCCCACACAAGCCAAAAACGGGCTTGTGTGGGCCACCCGGTCAAGTTTGGTTTTCGGTATAAAGCTTCGGCTATTCCTAGGCTCCGAGCTGCTTGCGCAGCATGACGAGTTGGCCCACGTGGTAGCTGGTGTGATCGATAGCCAGCAGGGCCTCGCGCAGAAGAGTCTGTCCCTCGCCCCAGGGAATGCGTGCGTAAAGATTGGATTCCGGATTGCGGATGAGCTTTTCGAAATCGCCGAGGTCGGCGCGCAGGGCTTTGACGGACGCCTCCCACGCGGCGGTGTTTGGCGGCGCGTCCTGTTTGGGCCAATAGGCTTCGGGCCACTCGGGAGCGACGTAGTCCGCATCGGTCGAGAAGACAAGCAGGTCATTCAGAGTAATCCGGATGTGCTCCAGCAGTTGCCATGCGCTGTGGGGCGCGCCCTGCGGCTTTTTTCCGTAGAGCGATTCGGGAAAGTTCTTCAGAGCGTCGAAAAGCCCGGCATGTGCGTTAGCCTTTTGAAGAGATTCGACCAGCAGGTCGCGCAGAAGGGCGTCATCGTTGGGCATTGAATCCTCCGGTTATGGGATGCGGCAGGGGGTAGCGGAGGGAGCGGGCTTATTTTCGGCAGTCAAATTGAACCATTCGGCCCTGGATTCCGTTACAATTTGCATTAAATCGCTTTACTCTAAGAGGAAAGTTCAGAATGCCGAATCGGTCAGTGGAAAGTCAGAAACAACAGCAGGCTCTGGTGGAGCGGCTGTATCAGTCATGCGGGGGCAGCTATTCTCCGGAGACGCGCAGAAAGTATTACATCAGCGGGCCGCAGTGGGCGGCGGCGTATGAGGGGCAGGCGCTGTTTCATGCTCCGACGCGCGAGCCAGTCGCGCCCGCCGAGGTGATGCGGCATTTCGCCGAGATCGGGATTGGCTATTGGACCACGCATGACACAGACGTGATCCGCACGGAAGACCTGATGACGGACCGCCAGGCGGAGACCGTCGCCTGCCTGAAAAAGTCGCTGGCTGAGAATGGCCTGCGCTGTTCGATGGTGACGTGCGAAACATTTTTCAACGCGGTATGGAGCGCGGGGCCCGCGGCCGAGTCTCCGGATGTGCGCGCGTATGCGGCGGAGCGACTGAAGAATGTTGTCCGCATTGGGCATGAGCTGGGCGCGGAATTTGCCGTTTACTGGCCGGGGACGCTGGGCTACATGATGCAGGGAATTCTGGATGAGACGCAGACACTGCAATGGTTTGCCGAGGCGATCAACGCAGCCTGCGAAGAGGACCTGTGCATATCGAAGCAGAAGAAGTCATCCGCGCTGAAGCATTGCCTGGAGGCCAAGCCGTTCGAGCCGCAGGGCGAGCTGATCCTGCCCACCACGGACGCCATGATCGGATTCATCCATTCAGGTCTGCTGACGCATCCGGAGATGGTGGGCGTGAATCCGGAATATCTGCATGAGCTGATGTGGGGCGGAGCGCCGCGCGCGGCGCTGGCGCGGGCCATTGTGGCGAAAAAGCTGTGGCACTTTGACGTGAACGATGGGTATCGGCTGAAGCATGATGTAGACCTTCCGGTGGCGGTGGTGAATCCGCTGGACTGGCTCAATGTGCTGATGCTGCTGCGCGCGCACGGTTATGAGGGGCCGTTCAATTTTGACTACAAGCCGCCGCGCACCACCAGCAACTGGGGGGTCTTCCACGTGAGCTTTCCCTCGGCGGTGGATCGCTTCATCACGTTCTGGGAGATGGCGGGCGAGGCGCTCGCCGACCCGATCATCGGGCAGGCCATGGAGGCCCTGAAGGCTGGCGGCGCGGCTGCCGGCGCGGCGAATGCGGAAAACATCTTCGAGTCAACGAAGGAACTGCTGACATTGCATGAACTGATCGCGCACCGCCTGGTGCAGGTGCTGATCGGCTCGCACAATGGCCGGAAGTTCTTCGGGGCTTAATGAGCGCCGACCAACCGTGCGCCGGGCGATCGTTATTTTTTGCCTGGCCCGGTTGGGAAGTTTTTCGACAGACTCTCGATGATGTAGGTGGAGTTCATCCCGCCCTTGCAGACCGGATGGCCAAATCCGCTGGGGCTTTGGCCGTCCTTAAAGTCGAGGATCATGTTGTCGTTGTGGGCGGGGCTGGGGCCCATGGTCACGTTGTCCAGATGCAGTTGGTGGCGGACCTTCCACGCAATGATGTGGTCGGTGCAGGAGGTGTCGCCACTGAGGCCGAGTCCGCCGATGATTTTGCCCGAGGAGTCGTAGAGCGGGAGTCCTCCGCCGAATACAATGATGCCGCCGACGGCCTTTCCGATCATGGGATCGTTGGGAGTTCCGAAGGACACGGGGTTGCCGAATGCGGCCTGGGCATTGGGCGGCACGGCGGTGGCCAGGCTGTAGAGGCTTCCTCCGGGCTGCGCGGCGGCGTAGATGTTTGCGGTGGAGAGCGCGTAATCATTGCTGCTGAGAGCGTTGGCGGTGTTTACCTTGGAGGCGGCAATGACGCGGCTTCCCGGCCATTCGTCACTGCGGCTGTTTCCGCTGAAGACCACATCGCAGCCGATGCCATCGCGGTTCACGATGACGGCCCACTCCTGATTTCCCATGCCGCCGTTTTTGCTGGCGCCCTCTTTCACCACCGATTGAAGCACTGAGCGCAACTGCCCGGCGTCGGGCAGGCCATCGCAATTGGGCTTGGCCTGCGCGAAGGCGGGAGCGCAGAGCGAAAGCGCGAGCGAGATGGCGCAGACGGAAGAAGCGGATGTGAACTTCTGGAAAAATTGTGACTGCACGTGACGCCCCCTGAGGAGGAATTTGGCTTACTGTAACTGGCGCAGATAGGCGACCAGGTCGCGCAACTGCTGTCCGGTGAAGCTGGTGAGGTCGGGCATTTGTGCTTCCGGCTTGAACGACTGCGCGTGCGTGACCCAGGCTTCGAGATAAGCATTGTTGTTGGGGAATACGTTGGCGGCGATGTAGCGGCGGCTTCCAATGTGCGTGAGGTCGGGTCCGACGGTGCCGCCCGCCAAGGTGCCGCGCACGGTGTGGCAGAGCGTGCAGGGCCCGGAGAGAAACACCTGCTGGCCGGCGACAGCTTCCGGATCCGTGGGGGTCTTGCCGGGCAGGCGCTGCGCGTTGAGCCATGCCTGATATTCCTCGGGCGGCTGGGCGACAACAAGCAGGCGCATCAGCGCGTGCTCCGCGCCGCAGTACTCGGCGCATTGGCCCTGGTACTCTCCGGCGCGGCTGGCGACGATGCGGATGAAATTCGGGTGGCCGGGAATCAAATCCACCTTGCCGTGCAGCGCCGGGACCCAGAAGGAGTGGATGACGTCGCGCGACTCAAGCTCGATGTTGACGGGCTGGTTGACCGGGATATGGATTTCGTTCGCGGTGGTCACGTTCATGTTAGGGGTCTTGCCAAGGTAATGGACCTCCCACCACCATTGATGGCCGACGATGAGGATGTCGGGGTTCTTGATAGGCATATGACTGGCCTGCTTGACGGGGAAGCTGGCGAGGAGGCGAAGTCCCAGGACGAACAGCACGAAGAGGATGATGAAGGGAATGAGGAGGCCACCGATGGTGATCCAGCGCTGGCCGCCTCCGGCGTCAACCGGTTCGTGTTCGGCGAGGGTCCCCCGTCGAGTGGCGGCGGCCCACCAGATGAGCACCCACATGATGATGGTGACGACGGAGAAGAGGATGATCATTCCCCACGAAAGTACGGCGATGCGATGGGCCGCGGGGCCGGCGGAGTAGAGGACGGTCTGGGCGTGTTCGCAGCCGGCGAGGAGAAAGCAGAGAGGAGCGAGGATGAAAGCGCTGATAACTCGAATCCCACCCTTCGCGTAAGACCACCCCGTGAACGAAGACCTGTTCACGGGGACCCCGGGTCCACGCGAAGGATGGGGCACCCCGGCGCGTGGAGGATGGGGCACCCGGACGCGCGAAAGGTGGGTCATCCGAGATTTCCAAAAGTGAGGCAGAGAGCGAAACATTGCTTATCCTCAATCACTTTGTAAGGGGCACGCCGGAGGGCAT
>DASTXK010000360.1:0-5474 GCA_035765555.1 Acidobacteriaceae bacterium | reverse complement strand
GAAACCACGTTCGCAAAAATCAGCGGCTTGCCATGCAGAGGAACAATTGCAAGACTGTTGCCGTCGCCGTTCAGGTATTCCACCTGGAACGTCCCCGCCGGCAGGCCCATCTTCACGCCATTCGCATCGCACTCGTACCGGACAGCCGTTCGCGAGACCGGCTGCGGGCCCTTCAACTCAATCGTCAGGTAGGTCGCGGAAGGTCTTGCCACCGCCCACATCTGCTTCGCAATCTCGTCCATCAGCCCCATGCGGTCCTTGCCCACCGTATACAAATCCCCATGCGTCCGCCCCGGCAAAAATGTAAAGTGCGCATCCGCGCCCAGCCCCTTCAGAACCGCGTCAAACTTGTGCGCCGAGCCATCCAGATAAAACGTGTCCGCCGTCCCCACCCATACATGGATCTTTCCCTTCAGGTACGGCCCGCGCTCGGCCCAGTCCGTCTTGCAAATGTGCGCCAGGTCGTAGTGGTCGCGCCAGTACGCCACCACCGCCGGGTCCACATCGCCCGTCTGCCAGTTGAACATCTCCAGCGGACGCCCATCCTTCCCGCGCGGCGAAAACACCCAGTTGAACGACGCCATCTGCCCGCCATACGGCCCCAGCACATGCTCCAGCTTGGCAAACTGCTCATAGGTCGCAATCACTTTACCGTTGGCCCGCACCAGCGGATACGCCGTCCCATCCGCCCGCCGATACACATTCGCATGCGGCGCATACAAGTCCACGCCCGTAAAATCATGAAAATCGCTCGGGTCAGGCGACGTAGACCACGTGCCGCCAAACATCCGCGGATAATTCACCTGCAACTGCAACGTCGCCCATCCGCCCGACGAATGCCCCTGCAAAAACCGTCCGCTCGGCTTCGCGTCCATCCGGTACTTCGCTTCCAGGTAAGGAATAAATTCCTTCGTCAGCGCTTCGCCCCACGGCCCATCGTTCACCGAATCGGCGAACTCATGCGTCCCCGTCGGCAGCGACTCGTCCAGCATCACCCAGATCATCGGAGGCATCTTCCCTTCCGCCTCGCGCTGGTAAATCCGCTCGCCCATCGCCTTCGCGTAATCCAGGTTGCCGCCAAACCCATGCGTCCAATACACCGTGGGATAGCGCGTCTCCCCCTGCGCCTCATATCCCGGAGGCGTAATCACCCACGCCCGCACATCCACCGGCCTGCCCCAGAACGCCGTCAGCGCCGCGCTCCGCATCTGCTCCAAATGCGCCGCCGCTTCCTCCGCCGGAGTTCCCTTCGGCATCGCGCGCTTCGGGATCTTCTCTGTCAGCCTCAACTCCGGTTTCGTACCTTGGCCAGGATTCCACCCCGCCAGCGCGACCACCGCACTCACCCAGTCGCCCGCCGTCCGGCCCGAATAGTCGTACGTGTGCCCCACATCCAGCACCGCCTGCGCCTGGTAGTCGCCCGGCTTTAAATCCGAAAACGGCCCCGGATACGCAATGTCATCCGTGTCCACATCCACCGACTCGCCGGGAGCCAGCCGCTCAATCTCCTTGGCCGCCACATACACCGCGCTTGGACTGAACTCGCCCACATCCACGGATTTCGCGCCCTCGCCCGCCTTCAGAAAAATCAGCAGACGCCCCGACACCGGGGCCGTAATCTCCGGCCCCGCCGTCACGCGAAAAGAGAGATGCCGCCGCCCCTGCCCGAAGGCCGAAGCCGCACAAACAGCAAAAATCAGAAGAGAAGAAGAGAGAAATCTACGCGCACGCATTGCAACGGCAGTCTAGCAAATCAGCGGGCCTGCCACGGATTAATCAGCTCCACTCCGCAAGCTTCAAAGTCATAGGTGTTGCGGGTGGCCAGGATTGCGCTCCGCGCATGAGCGATCGCGGCAATCTGCGCGTCGAATTCACTCATTTTCTTGCCACGTGACTTCAGGGACGCCGACATCCTCGCAAAATACATGGCAGCGCTGCTATCGAACGGCAATATCTTGCCCTTGAATGTGCTGCCGAACAATCGATCCGCGAATGCTTGCAGAGAAGCGCGCTTCCTTCCTTGCACCTTGATTTCAATCCCGTAATAGACCTCGGCTTTGGTGATGGCCGTAGTAAACACTTCGTCCGGGTTCTGCCGGTCAAGCCACGCATAAACGTGCCGGTCTGGATGTTCTCGCATGAATTCTGAAAGAACATTTGTATCGACGATAATCACTCTTCATCCTCATCGTCGTATGTTCCGAATTCCGGGCCGCTGAAGTCAGGAGGCTCCCGCATCGGCGCGCGATTGTACAGCGGCAAATCGAAGCCCTTCAGCCCTGCATCCGCCAGATCTTTGCGAATTGATTGAGCGACGCTCAAGCGTTCACGCGGTGTTTCCTGGACGATTGCATTACTCAGAATTTCCCGGGCCTCTTCTTCCATAGAACGGCCATGCTCCGCTGCGCGAATGCGAAGCTTCAGCTTCACCTGATCGTCCAATCGTCTGATAACAATGCTCGCCATGATTTCAATGATATCACTTTCTGGAGCTCACAAACAGCATTGCTTGCCATGCAATCAATGCTATCACTCCTCCACATTCAACTGCTGAGCCAGCGTCGGCTTGTGCTTCTGCTCGCGCCGGGCCGCGCGGCGATTCTCGTCAATCACGCGCTCCGGCTTCGGTTGGCCCACGCGCTCGCGGGCATTTGCCTTCACCGCCTTGACCGCGGAAAACACCTTCTTCTTTGTCCATTTTTTCGCCATCGCTTCCCGTCCTCGCCCGTTGTCCTTACAATCTATACGAGAGCGGAACAGGGGGATATCCAATGGAAGAACGCGATTTTTTTGACGAGCGTCCCGAGCAGCGCAACCACACCCTCACCTGCCCCCATTGCGGCCAGGCCGACGAGTATCAACTCGGCTGGCTCGTCCGCCGCAAAAAGAACGCCCTGCCCCGCCATGCCGACGAGCGCGACCGCGCCCGCTTCGCCAAGGCCCAGTCCTACATGGTGCGCCGCGACGACATGGTCGCCTGCAAAAACATCCGCTGCCGCAAGCGCTTCGAGGTGGCCGGAATCCAATCCGTAGCCTTCCTCCAATCCGCCTAATCGCGTTCTTTTCTGAGAGGCCGGTAACTTTCGCGCTATTCATAAAGTAATGCCAAAACTCTATTACTTCAGCGTTACCTTTTAGTGATTGACATGCCTCCTTAATTCCTTGATGCTCTCCTAACCTTCCCCGAAAAAAAAATCCTCGGAGGAGGGTTCATGAAGAAGTTTTTCGCAGTCGCGGTATTGTCAATCCTAGCCTTGGCGAGCGCTTCCGCATTCGCAAACGATCAACTTACGTCCAGCGTGACCCCACTGACCGGACCAACTCCGGTCATCGTGAACAATGGCGTACCCAGCGGCACCATCCAGCTTTGGTACCACGTTGTCGGCACTCAATTCACCTGCGGCCAATTCGCGCAGTTCACGCTTAACCTTAACGACGCGGCCGGCACAAGCGGGCAGACCCCCAACTATCCCGTCACGCTGAACCTGGCCGACTCCGGAAACGGCACTCCTGTGCAGCTTGCGCCCGCAACAGGTTCATTTTCTGTCGCGGACAACATCTGGTCAGGCTCCACAACCGTCACCGTCAACATCGATTGCAGCAAGCTCGGGGCGCCCACCGACGGGCAGGGCATCGTTGGGAACCTGAATGTGTCAACCTCGCCTTCCGGTTCGCACCTCAATACGATTTCAACCATCCAGGTCCACATCGTGCTTGCGTTCCCCGCCGAATCCGCCTGCCTGAAACTCTATTCATTCCAAACCGACCCGGACACCGGAGCCCTCCTGACCACCATATCCTTGGTGGAGAATGCCCACAAAGGAACCGTGACCAGCACTAATCCCGGCATCGTCTCAGTGGATGGACTGGTCGTCAACACGTGCCCCGACTCTGAGTCCTTCGGCCTTGGGATAGGGCTGGATAGCAACTGGTCGACGAATCCATCCAACAATCCCGGAAACGCGGTCTTTACCTTCACGGAAACCGGGGCACTCGACCCCACCGTCACCAACTTCACCGTTCCAACTACCGGAGGAACGGGGCAGGGACAGGCCCTCTGCCTGGATAACGTGTCGCTTCCAAGCGGCAGCTCCTACCTGGCCACCGTTCATTCCCAGCTCAACAGCGGCATCGCTATTTCAAGCCTGCCGGCAGCGGCATTCACTTTCTCCGCGGCCCTCTCAACCGCGGGTACAAGCTGCTCCTCTGGAAGCTACCTGCCTAACACGCTGGTTAGCCCTGGCAATCCCGTATCGAGCTCTCTTCCGTATACTGCTCACTAACTTTGAAGACGAGCGGAGCGGAAACGCCCTGCTCGCCCTTGCCAAACCTGAAGCGCCGGCCCGAACACCTTCCGGACCGGCGCTTTTCTTTTCTCCGGACTCCTCATCGCTGCCCATCCGGAGCAGTCACCGTCCGCGCCTCCTCCAGCCACGCCTCCATCTGCGAGTGGTCCACCAGCCCCGCCTGCTGCCGCACCAGCCGTCCGTTGGCGAACACCGCAAAGTTTGGAATCCCCCTCACGTCGTAGCGCCCCGCCAGCTCGGGATGCCGCTCCGTATCCACCTTCAGCACAATCGCCTTCCCCGCCATCTCCGCCGCCGTGCGCTCCACATGCGGAGCGGCCATTTTGCATGGCCCGCACCACTCCGCCCAAAAGTCCACCAGCACCGGGACCCGCGCCGTCCGCACCACATCCTCAAACATCGCCGCGTCCGCCGCGATCGGAGCATTCACCGGCCCCAGCGGCTGCTTGCACGCCCCGCATCGCCCCGTGTCCGCAAGATGCGCCGCCGGAGTCCGGTTCTTCGCCCCGCAATTTCCGCACGCCCGAATCAATGCCATCGCAACTCCTTCCCTCACATGGTCTTTCCCTTCTCTGGATGTCCCTCCCCACCAGAAGGATTCTCACGGGGCCTTGTCCCTCTCCCCTGTACCCTGTTCCCCGTCTTTCAGATATACTGGCCCGTCGCCATGAAGATACTTGTCTGCATCAAGCAGGTTCCGCAAAAAGACGCGCCCCTCAAGCTCTCCGACGACTCCAAATGGATCCGCGAAGACACCTCCTACGAGGTGAACGAGCCTGACGCCTACGCGCTTGAAGAGGCGCTTCGCCTCAAAGAAAAACATCAGGGAGAGGTCGTCGCGCTCACCGCCGGCCCCGCGCGCGCCTCGCAGGTCTTGCGCGAAGTTCTGGCCAAGGGGGCCGACCGCGCCATCCATCTTGAAGACGACCGCTTCACCCGCCTCGACTCCGCCAACACCGCCCGCGCCATTGCCGCCGCCGTTCGCGAGGAAAACTTCGACCTCATCGTCACCGGCCTCCAGTCCGACGACTACGGCTGCGCCCAGACCGGCGTCCTGCTCGCCGAACTCCTCGGCATCCCGCACGCCACCATCATCATCGGCATCGAGAAGACCGACTCCGGCCTCCACCTCAAGCGCGAGCTTGAAGCCGGACATTACCAGTACAT
>DASTXK010000359.1:0-3676 GCA_035765555.1 Acidobacteriaceae bacterium | reverse complement strand
AAACCTTTGTGCTGGAAGGCGCGGGCAGCTTTCCGGGCGTTCACGGATTCTTCGAGCATCTGGAGCGAAAGAAGTACAAGCTGCATGTGCGCGTGATGCTCTCGAAGTATCGCGGATACGCGCTTTGCCCCGAGTGCAAGGGCCAGCGGCTGCGGGCCGAGGCGCGCGCCGTGCGCGTTGCGGGAAGGAACATTTGCGAGGCCGCCGCGCTCACCATTCGCGAGGCGAATGAGTTTTTCAGCGGCCTCACGCTTTCTCCCATGCAGGAGGAAATTGCCGGGGCCATCCTCACGGAGGTCCGACAGCGGCTGCATTTTCTTGATGCCGTGGGGCTGGACTACATCACGCTCGACCGGCTGGCGTCGACGCTATCCGGCGGCGAGGCGCAGCGCATTCAGCTTGCCACCTCGCTTGGCTCGCAGCTTGTCGGTTCGCTCTATGTGCTGGACGAGCCTTCCATCGGGCTGCACACGCGCGACACAGCGCGCCTCATCGGAATCCTGAAAGACCTGCGCGACCTCGGCAACACAATCCTTGTGGTGGAGCATGATCCCGACGTGCTGCGCGCGGCGGATTATCTGCTCGACCTTGGCCCCGGAGCGGGCGAGTTCGGCGGGCGCGTGCTGGCGGCCGGCACGGTCGCGGAAGTCGAGCGCAATCCCGATTCGCTGACCGGAAAGTATCTTTCCGGCCAGCTTGTGATTCCCACGCCGCCGCATCGCCGCGAGCCCGACCCGAAAGAGTGGATCAAGCTGCGCGGCGCACGCGCCAACAACCTGCGCGGCCTCGATGTGGAGATTCCGCTGAACATGCTGGTTGCGATTACCGGCGTTTCCGGGTCGGGGAAATCGACGCTGGTGCATGACGTTCTTTACCGCGTCATCTCGCACCAGTTGGGAAAGATCGAGGGTGGCGACCCGTCCAGTCTCTATCGCGACATTAAAGGCGTGGAGCGGCTGAACGACATTGTTCTGGTCGATCAGTCTCCCATCGGGCGCACGCCGCGCTCCAACCCCGTGACCTACATCAAGGCCTTCGACGCCATCCGCGAACTTTTTGCCGCGCAGCCCGAGGCGCAGCGTCGCGGATACGGCGCGGGGCATTTCTCCTTCAATGTTCCGGGAGGCCGCTGCGACGTGTGCGAAGGCGACGGCACCGTTACGGTGGAAATGCAGTTCCTGGCCGATGTGGAACTGCCGTGCGAAGAATGTAACGGCACTCGTTACAAATCCAGCACGTTGGAAATCCGCTACAAGAACAAAAATATCCACGACGTGCTCGGCATGACGGTGAAGGAGGCGCTGCGTTTCTTCGCCGGTCAGCACAAGATCGTGGAAAAGCTTGCCGTGCTCGATGAAGTTGGCCTCGGATACGTCCGGCTCGGGCAGTCGGCCACCACGCTTTACGGAGGCGAGGCCCAGCGCGTGAAGCTGGCCGCGCATCTGGCTTCGGTCCGCAATGGCAACGGCAAAAGACTCCAGAGCCGCGTGCTTTATATTCTGGACGAGCCAACGACCGGCCTGCATTTTGACGACGTAAGCAAGCTGCTGGTGGCGCTCCGCAAGCTCATCGACGGCGGCGGCTCGCTCATCGTCATCGAGCATGATCTGGACATCATCAAGTCCGCCGACTGGGTCATTGATCTTGGGCCCGAAGGCGGCGCGAACGGTGGAACCATTGTCGCGGCGGGCACGCCCGAGCAGGTGGCCGACACGCCCGCGTCCCATACGGGATACTGGTTGAAGCGGGTCCTTCCGGCACGCGCAGAAACCGTGTGTATCGAAACAGAAGCAGAAGTAGAGGTTTAATGCGCTCCAAATTTGCCGCGCTCGCGTGCGGCGTTCTCTTTTCGTTCGTGTCATTGCCCATGCTCGCAACGGCGCAGGCCACTCCGCTGCCGCCGGGCACCAGCCTCAGCGACGGCGCTCAGGCTTCGTCGCAGGCCAGCCCGCTTGACGGCATCGAGTCGGACATCGCTGCGAAGCAATACGACAAGGCGCGCAGCCTGCTGGACGCCTATCTTTCCGTGCATCGCACCGACGCCCGCGCCCTCTTCGACCGTGGCTACTGCGACGATGCTCAGGGCAAGACCGCCTCGGCAAAGACTTATTACCGCAAAGCCATCGCCGCCGATCCCAAACAGTTTGAGTCGCGGCTGGCGCTGGGGCTTATTCTTGCGCAGGAGGGCGACCCCGAGGCGGGCAAGCAGTTGCGGGCCGCGGCTACGCTTGAGCCCAACCCTCCCAACACTCAGGCCAAGGCGCAGGCGCTTCGTGCGCTGGCCCGCGTGGACCGCAAGTCCGACCCCGCCGTCGCCAGGCAGGCGCTCATCGACGCGCTGCGCATCACTCCTGAGACTCCCGATGACACGCTGCTCGCCGCCGAAATCGCGGAGGCCTCGGGCGACAACGACGTGGCGGAGCAGGCCTACCGCCGCGCCCTGAAGGAAGGCCCTGAATCGTCGGCGGCCATCGCCGGGCTGTCGCATCTGCTGCTTCAGGAAAAGAAGTACTCTCAGGCCGAGCCTCTAATTCGCTCCGCGCTCACCCGCGACCCCGATGACCCGGCGCTGAACGCCCAGTTCGCGGCCCTGCTGGCTGCGCAGGGCAAGCCGAACCAGGCGGTCGAGGCGCTGGAAAAGCTGCATAAACTTGAGCCGAAGGACCAAGGCATTGCCCGCATGCTGGCTGACGGCTACGCGCAGGCCGGCGACACCCAAAAGGCCGATGCCGCCTACGCCGCGCTGCTGGCCGCCACGCCCAACGATCCCGATTTGGAAGCCGCTCGCGGCCAGGTGCTGATTCGGGAAGGGAAGTACCCGGAAGCCCTTGATTTGCTTCAAAAATCCGTGAAGACGCGCAACGATAATCCTGACGCATGGGGCGGAATCGCCTTCGCAGCCTCCAAAACCCATCAGCCAGAGCTTGTGCTGGAGGCGCTTGCGACGCGGTCAAAATTCGCGGCGGACTCGCCCGCTACTTACTTCCTGCGGGCAACTGCGAATGATAATTTGCATCGCAAAGTACAGGCGTTGGAGTACTATCTATTGTTCCTGAAGTCGGCCTCCGGAAAGTTTCCTGACGAGGAATGGCAAGCCCGGCAAAGGATTGCGGTCCTGAAGAAGTAAGCCAGTCGACGTTCCGTTAAGTGCCCTCAGGAGGTGCATGATGCGGTGCGTTCTTGCGTTTCTACTGGCAGCATTGATTGGGCTTCCCGCGGCTTTCGCGGAAGGAAGCGACAAGGTTCCCGGTCCCGAGGAACTGGCGTCTCTCCAGACGAAGGCTGAACAGGCGGAGCCACGCGATCAGTGCTATCTCTACACAAAACTGGTGCAGGACATGACGTCTGTCACCGACAAGCAGATGAACTCCGGCGATGTCTCGGGGGCCTTCGCGTCCCTGAAGGCGATCCAGCGCTACACCATCAAAATCCGCAACGTCATTACCGGCAGGTCCAAAAAGCTGAAAGACGCCCAGATCATGATGCGCCGCTCCGCCTTCCGCCTGGAGGAACTGATGAAGACAGGCTCGCTCAACGAGCAGCCCGCATTCGAGTCAACCCTGAAGGGACTCGACCAGGTGCAATCGCAGATGATGCTGGCCGTCTTCAACAAGTAGATTTTCGATTGAACTGTGGGTGCTTATAGAAGGTCAAAGCTTTGAACGCCTCAATCCAG
>DASTXK010000358.1:0-21495 GCA_035765555.1 Acidobacteriaceae bacterium | reverse complement strand
AACCGCACCCTGATACAGTAGCAGGCCCGGGCGCAGCGGCGGTATCGGACGGTAGCTTAAATGGCCCGAATCAGGCGGGCAGGCAGCATGATCAGCGCGGCGACCAGCTCCAGCGCGCCGCCAACCGCGATCCCGAGCAGCCGGAAGGGAAGCAGCAGCAGCCACACGATTGGGTACAGCACCAGCGCCAGCAACGCCAGCGGCCAGCACAGCACGAACAGCAGACACCACAGAAGGAACTTCAGCATCGGCACGCTCCTATACCTTGGATTACGAATCCGCCGCCCTCGCGGTTCCGCTGCGCCATCCGGCCCAAAATGCGGTAAGGTTGGCTCAGGGTTCTCCGCAATCCGCACGCATTCCCAGCAGCAAAGGATTCAGGCAGTGAAGAAAATCGGCGTTCTGTTCGGCATGGAAAACACCTTTCCCGGCGCTCTGGTCGAACGGATCAACTCGAAGGACATGGAAGGAATCCGGGCGGAATTTGTGCAGACCGGCGGCGTCGCGTCCGACAAGCCGCCCGCCTACGCCGTCATTGTGGACCGCGTCTCGCACGACGTCCCCTTCTACCGGGCCTTCCTGAAGCACGCCGCGCTCTGGGGTACGACGGTCATCAATAATCCCTTCTGGTGGTCGGCGGACGACAAGTTCTTCAACTACTCGCTGGCCGCCAAGCTCGGCGTCGCCGTCCCCGTTACTGTCATGCTTCCCCACAAGAACCTGCCCGACGGGGCCACGGACCGCACCATGCGGAACCTCGAATATCCGCTGAACTGGGACTCCATCTTCGCCCATGTCGGATTCCCGGCCTTCCTCAAGCCGATAGACGGCGGCGGCTGGCGTGACGTGCATCACGTCCACAATCGCGAGGAGTTCTTCCGCGCCTACGACGAGAGCCGCGACCTGTGCATGGTCTTGCAGCGGGAGGTAGATTTTACGGAATATTTCCGCTGCTTTGTGGTGGGCCGCGAGAAGGTCCTCATCATGCCGTATGACCCGCGCCGCCCGCATCATGAGCGTTACGTGCGAGATGCTCCGCAAACCAATCGCCGCCTGCTGAAGCGTCTGCGGGCCGACGCCCTTACGCTCTGCCGCGCGCTCGGATACGACTTCAACACGGTGGAGTTCGCCGTACAGGACGGCGTTCCCTATGCCATCGACTTCATGAACCCCGCGCCCGAGGCCGACCTGCAAACGCTCGGCGCGGAAGCCTTTGAGTGGGTGGTGGAATCGGTGGCGGCCTTCGCCATTAAGAAGGCCAAAGCCTCGCCGCGCAGCCCAGTGTTGCGAAGCGACGCCCTTTTCAAAGGCCAGGCTCAACCGAAATCACGCTCGCCGCGCGCCCGAAGAAAACCCGCGCCGCAGCAAGTGGCCGAGCCCGTCTGAGCCGCAGGCTTATTGCTCCTGCGCGACCGGCAACTCCTGCTTGACTCTTGGTTTCCGTTTGAAGCGGCTCAGGCCCGACTCCAGAATCACGTACAGCGCCGGAATGAAGAACAGATTCAGCACGGTGGAAACCACCATTCCGCCGATGATGGTTGTGCCGACTGAACGGCGGCCCTGCGCGCCCGCGCCGGTGGCAATGTAGAGCGGCACCACGCCCAGAATGAAGGCGAACGAGGTCATCAGAATCGGCCGCAGCCGCAGCTCCGCCGCCTCCAGCGCGGACTCGAAAATGGACTTGCCTCGTTTGCGAATCTGTTCGGCGAACTCGACGATCAGGATCGAGTTCTTTGCCGAAAGCCCGATCAGCATCACCAGCCCGATCTGGCAGTAGACGTTGTTGGCCATGCCGCGCAGGGACACCGCTCCCAAAGCGCCCAGCACGGCCATCGGCACCGCCAGCAGAATGATGAACGGCAGAGCGAAGCTCTCATAGAGCGCGGCCAGAGTGAGGTACACCACGATGATTCCGAGCCCGAAGATCAGCACCGTTTTGCCCGCCGACTCAATCTCCTCCAGCGACAATCCCGTCCAGGAGTACTGCATTCCCGGCATCATGTGCTTCTTCGCGAGGTTCTCCATTGCGGTGAGCGCAACGCTGGAACTGACCCCCGGCGCCGCGGCGCCGTCGATCTCAGCCGACCGGAACAGATCGTAGTGGGAAATGACCTGTGGCCCGGATGACTGCTGAATCGAGACCAGGTTGTCCAGCGAGATCATCTGCCCGGTGCTCGAACGCACGTAGAACTTCCGCAGGTCGCCCGGCGTCATGCGCGCCGACTGGTCGGCCTGCACGTAGACGCGGTAAGTGCGATTGTTGAAGTCGAAGTCGTTCACATACTGCGAACCCATAAAGACGCTCAGCGTAGAGCTGATCTGGCTCAGCGGAACGCCAAGGGCTTTCGCCTTCTCGCGGTTGATCGAAACCAGAAGCTGCGGGTCATTCGAGGTGTAGCTGGTGTAGAGGTTGCTCAGTTGCTTATCCTGCCGGCTGGCTCCGATGATCTGGTGCGCGACGCGGTCGAGGTCGGTGAGCGAGTTCTGGCCGGTGGCCTGCAATTCGAACTGGAAGCCGCCGAAGGTTCCGATGCCCTGAATGGCGGGCGGCTCAAACATGGCGACGGTGCCTCCGGGCACGCCAAAGAGCTTTGGGGAGAGCCTCTGCAGAACGTCGGCGGCGCTGTGGCCGGGGCCTTCTTTCGACCGCTTGTCAATGGATTTGAGCGGGACGAAGATAAGGCCGTAGTTGGACGAACTGCCGCCGCTCAGGCTGAAGCCCATGACCGCGAAGGCCCCTTCCACGTCCTTGTCCGCCGTCATGATCTTCACGGCCTTTCGCGCCACGTCGCTGGTGTAGCTGAGCGAGGCTCCCGGCGGGGCCTGCACAATGCACATCAGGTATCCCTGGTCTTCCGTGGGCACAAACGCGCTGGGCACGTGCGTGTACATATAAACGGTGGCTGCGAGGCCCGCGATAAACACAATCAGAACAACATACCGGAAGTGCAGCACCTGACGGGTAGCGCGCGCATAGGCCTGAGTTCCAGCATGGATCCCGCGGTCAATAAGCCCGAACAACCCATGCTTGATCTTCTCGCC
This sequence comes from Acidobacteriaceae bacterium, assembly GCA_035765555.1. Lineage (GTDB taxonomy): Bacteria > Acidobacteriota > Terriglobia > Terriglobales > Acidobacteriaceae > Silvibacterium. Next base: position 18,453 of record DASTXK010000358.1, on the reverse strand, counting down.
GCGCAGGAAGAGCGCCGACAGTGCCGGCGAAAGCGTTAGGGCATTGAATGCCGAAATGGCGATGGAGAAGGCAATCGTCAGCGCGAACTGCCGGTACAGAATTCCCGTGGTTCCGGGGAAGAACGACACCGGAACGAACACGGAGATCAGCACAAGCGAAGTCGCGACCACGGCGCTGGTCACTTCCGACATGGCGACCGATGTGGCGGTGTGCGGATCGGAATGTTCGGCGCTGATGTGCCGCTGCACGTTCTCGATGACGACGATGGCGTCGTCTACCACGAGCCCCGTGGCGAGGACTATGCCGAACATGGTCAGGGAGTTAATGGAGAAGCCGAATATCTTGATGAACGCGAAGGTGCCGACCAGCGAAACCGGAATCGTGATGGTCGGGATGATGGTTGCGCGCCAGTCGAGCAGGAAGAAGAAAATAACGACGATGACGATGGCGATGGCTTCGCCGAGCGTCACAACCACGTCGCGAATGGATTGACCAATGACGGTTGTTGTATCGACCGGGATGATGTACTTGAGATCGGGCGGGAAGGTTTTGGCCAGCCGGTTGAGTTCGGCTATGGCGTCGCGGTCCACCTGGAGGGCGTTGGCATTGCTCAACTGCTGCACGCCGATGCCAATGGCCTGCTGACCGTTGTATTCCAGATCGGTAGAGTAGGTTTCGGCCCCGAGATCGGCATGTCCTACGTCTTTAAGCTGGACAATGCCTCCGGGTGTGTTCTTCAGGATGATGTTGTCGAACTGCGCCGGATCAGAGAGGCGCCCGACCACGCGCACCGGAATCTGATAGGACTGGTTGGGATCGGAAGGTGGCTGACCGACCTGGCCGGCGGGAATCTCGACGTTCTGCTCGGCAAGCGCGGCGGTTACATCGGTGGCCGTGAGGCCGCGCGCGGCCAGCTTCGCTGGGTCAAGCCAGACCCGCATGGCGTATCTGCGCTCGCCGAAGATGACCACGTCGCCGACGCCGGGAATTCGCTTGATCGCGTCCCTGACGTAAACGTCCAGATAGTTGCTGATGAACAGGTTGGAGTAGCTGTGGTGCGGCGAAACGAATGCGGCCGCGAAGACAAAGTTGCGATTCGCCTTGGTAATGGTGATGCCGGTGGCGTTCACGGCCGCCGGAAGGCTGCCCTGCGCTGAAGCCACGCGGTTCTGCACGTCCACGGCGGCGATGTCGAGGTTATATCCGGTCTGGAACGTGGTGGTGATCGAACTGGTGCCGTCGTTCGAGCTGGTGGAGGAGATGTAGCGCATGCCCTGCACGCCATTGATCTGCTCTTCCAGCGGGATGGTTACAGCCGACTCGACCACCTCGGCATTCGCGCCGATGTAGTTGCTCGTGACCGTGACCTGCGGCGGCGCAAGCTGCGGATACAGCGAGATGGGCAGCGTGGGAATCACGACCGCGCCCGCAAGCACGATCAACAGCGCGCATACCGTCGCGAAAACTGGCCGGTGAATAAAAAAATCAACCAAGAGAAGCCTGCCTGTCCTTTGTCAATCCGTAATGGTGAAGGCCTTTGGTTCCCGCGTCAGCCCATCGGCTGCACAGGCATCTTGTCCACGAGGAATTGCGTCCCGGAGACGATCACCTTCTCGCCGTCCTTAAGGCCGCTCAATACCGCGTACTGGTTGCCGACCGTGTCTCCAAGCTCGACAGGCACCTGATGCGCGAAATAATGCCCGTTCTGGTCCTGCGCGACATACACGAAAGCCTGGTCGCCCAGCCGCGTGACCGCGAGCACCGGAACAACCGGAGTGGGAGAAGTGCTCCAGATCACCTTCGCCTTAACCAGTTGGTCGGTGCGAAGCGCCGCCTCTTGTGAATGAACCGAAGCTTTCACCAGGATGCCCTGTAGCTGGTTATCAACCTGGGGCGAGATGAAGTCAATTTTCGTGCGCTCAATCGGCTTTTCGTTATTGTCGAGAATTTCAACCGGCAGCCCCATGCGAATCTGCGAAGCGCGCTCGGTCGGAACGTAGATGTAGGCTTCGAGATCGCGGTTTTCATCCACCGTGGTCAGCATGGTGGTGGGAGAAACGTAGTCGCCCAAATGGACCGGAATGTCCCCGACTATGCCATCAAAAGGAGCACGGATCTGGTAGTACCCCAGTTGCTTCTCCTGCGTCAGAAGCGAGGCCTTGGCGGATTCATAGTCCGCCTTGGAGTTGGCATAGGCCTGTTCCGCCTGGTCCAGCGCGTCGCGGCTGGTCACGCCCGCCGCGTTCAGCTTGCGCTGCCGGTCAATCTCGGTCTGGTTGTATTGATAGACGGCCTCCTTCTGCTGCATGGTGGCCTTTTGAGCCGCCACGGTGGCTTCCTGTTTGGAGGCATCGATCTGCATCAGCACCTGTCCGGCCTTCACGTGCTGGCCCGAGTGGGCGAGGATGGCGGTGAGATTTCCGTCCACCTGCGGGCTTAAGGTCGCCGAGCGCCGCGATTTGATGGTGGCGACGTACTCGTCGGAATTGGGAACCGGCGACGAGGAGACCGTGACGGTCTGCACCGGGAGCGCCTGCATGGCCGGGCCGGACGGGGCCGCCGCCTTCTTATTGCAGGCGGTGAGCGCCAGACAGCCCAACAGCGGCACAATCACGAAAGGAATGCGTAATGGTCTCTTCAAACGGAAGTCCTCAGATGGGGTCTCTCGGCGAAATGCCGGGCCTGAAAAATAGCCCTCAATACCACGAATCTACGAAGGCAATGCAATATGGATGCGGACAGAAGACGGACGCTTCACAAAATCTTTCTTCTACTGGAATTTTAGTCGAATCCGGGATCCAGGTTGCAGTACGCAAGCCGAGAGCGGACGGTTCCGTACTGCCGTCCGGATCGCCACGCCCTGTTATGTGGCATCCCCGACGGGATTTGAACCCGTGTTATCGCCTCGAATAGGGCAGCCATCTACTCGATCCTAAAGCTGCAGGCTCATAAAACCCTTGACAATGGAGGGCGAGAACCTTCGGAAGTGACCTCAGAATTTCGCAAGGCGGGTATAGGCTTTCAGTAGGCTGCCAACGCCGCATGGTACTCGATTCGTGACTTGGCCTGATATCAACAACAGATGCTTCCGATCGCCGCTTTCTACCTGCCGACAATCCTGACGATCGAATGGTCTGGTTGACTCCATGCCTTTGCGCCTTGGTGCTTCAGGGTATGGGCGGAATCATCCCAGGTCAGCGTCGTGATGGAATCTCTCCCTTTTTCGTAGTCATAGGTGTGACCGTCATCGCGAAACAGCGTAAAGGTTCCATTCGCCCCCGGATACACCCGTATCGAGGCGATCTTCTGTGGCTGTTGTGCGCTCTGCACTGCCGATCCCAGAGGCAAAATGCTGCCCGCCCTCACAAACAAAGGCAGCGTGTCGATTGGCGCATTCACGACAACGGCCTGGCCTCCATGCAGGCGCTCGTTGGTCCAGTAGTTGTACCAATCGCAGCCTGCGGGTAAATACACTGTCCGGCGCGTCGCGCCCTGTTCCGTGACCGGCGCAACCAAAAAATCCGGTCCGTACATATATTCATCCGGAATATTGGCGGCCTTTGGATCGTTAGGAAAATCCATGAATAGCGCCCGCATGTAGGGTGCCCCGGTTTGATAGCTGCGATACGCGACCGAGTAGGTGTAGGGCAAAAGCTGATATCGCAGCCGCAGATATTTCGCGAGGATCGGCTCCGCCTGGTTGCCATACGACCAAACCTCGTTGTGTTTTCTTTCGCCATGCGCGCGCATGATCGGCTGAAAAGTTCCCCACTCGAACCATCGCACGAACAACTCGGGATAGTCCGCGTAATTGCCGATGACATCGCGAGCGTCCGATCCGTCGATCAGGGGCTTATGCGCCGGCCGATAGTCCGCCGGAATCGCTGGTGAGAAGAATCCGGCGATGTCCGTATCCCAATAGGGCAATCCGCTGGCGGTGAAATTCAACCCCGCCGGGATCGAGCGCTTGAGCATGTCCCAAGTGGACCTGATGTCGCTCGACCAGAAGACAGTGCCGTTGCGCTGCGCTCCCAGATATGCGGCCCGCGCCAGAATCATCACTCGTCGGCTGTCTCCGTAGTCCTGGCGGAATCCGTCGTAAACCGAAGCGGTGTGAAACAGCGGGTAGACGTTATAGAAGCGCGTTCCCGAACCGACGTAGAACACATCCTTTCCTGGGTCGATATCCGGCTCCGTCTCGTCGAGCCAGATGTAGTCGAAGCCGTCCGGCTTTATATAGCGGTCCCGTATCTCATCCCACCACCACTTCGCCGCCGCCGGGTTGGTGGTGTCGATATTCGGGCCAATGGCCTGAGGATTCCATCCCATGTCGGGCTGACCGTTCGGCGCGTGGATGAGCCAGCCCTTGCTCTTGAGCATGTCGTAGAACTGCGTACCTGGAGCAAAGTGCGGCCACACGCTCAATAGCGTCCTCACATCCATGGCGTGCAGTTCACGATTCATCGCGGCTGGGTCCGGCCAGCGCTTCGGATCCAGATCGAGTTCGCCCTGCCTCGTCATGTTCAGAAAATCCACCACCATAACGTCGAGCGGCAGGTTTTTCTCGCGATATTCTCTGGCCGCATCCAGAATCTGCTGCTGGGTTGGATAGATCGCCTTGCTCTGGATGTACCCATAGACCGCCCTCGGCAACATGTGCGTCACGCCAGTGAGCAGCCGATAGCCTTCGTAAATCTCGTCGCTCGTCTTTCCGGCAATCACAAAATACGACACGCGGTTTCCAACTTGCGAAGACCAGACGTTCTGATTGCTGAATCCAAGGTCGATGGTCGTTTTCGAGGGGTTGTCCCAAACGAGGCCGTAGCCCCGGCTCGAAACCATGAACGGAACGCACACGTCTTCTCCGCCGATGGCGCCGTAGTCGTGCCAGCAGCGAATCTCGTGGTCCCGCAAATCCATCCAGCCCTTCTGCTGCTGCCCCAACCCGTAATAGTGCTCGTTGGCCGGCGAATCGAAGACCGCTGCGACGCGGGAAAAGCCCTTATCGATGGGGTCCGACGCGGAGACCTCTGCGGTTTCCGGAGCCATGGTCCAGTTGCGCATGCGCAGCAGCATCTTGCCGTTCGCCGTCATCACTGAAATCTCATCGTTGTGCGGAGCATAAGGATTTCGGGTCGGCGGGAAAAACTTGCTGCGCAACTGAAGGTTCAGCGCGTCAAGCGGCATAGGCTTTGGAGCCGGCATATTCTCCGGCGACACGCGGACCACCATCCGGGGAGATCGGTAGACATCGTAGCCTTGCGCATCGCGCTCGTGCATCCATCCCTTTGCCGAGGGCTTTGCAATGATCCCGTATCCCGGCGCGCTGGTCGCGGCGGCACTGTCAGTGCTGACCGTCACGCGCACAATATTCGGCGCATAGGGCACAAGCGAAACCACGCGTCCGTCGCGCTGCAACACCAGCGGGCCGTTCTGGGCCATCGCCGTCGCTGCATAAAGCGCGGCCGGAAGCAGCACGCACAGCACCTGCGCCGCTAACCTCCGCAGGAATAGCTGATTCGATCTCAGCCTTCGAGAAGCAGCTCCTGGCACATCCGCCTCATGCATGATTTCCATTCTCCTCCGCCCCACCGATACTTCCAAACCGAACCCGCCCGCCTTCGACTGTCCCGGCATAATCGCATGGGTGGCGATTCGTCGGTTACTGAGCGCCAGCGACAGCGAAAGCCTCAAAACTATGTGGCTGCACCTTGATTTGGAAGCTGGTCCGCGGTTCCGCACCCGCGGTTCCGCGATTTTTTTGTCGATTCGCACCCGTTAGTGGCGCGCTCGCCTCCACCATCTCGCCGGTCACCAGATTCCGCAGTTCCTTCGCGCCGCCCTTTACCCCAATCGTCATCGTCACCGGCTCATCCCGAAACGACTGCACCACGAAGGTCCTGTTGTCGTACTCCATCAGGCTCACCTTACTTGGCGCATCTATTGTTTCCAGCAGGCCCGCGCCAATGTAGTTCCGCAGCGCGGCCAATACGCCTTGCGGCAGCCGGTACAGGTCGTTGAAATTATCGGGAATGGTCAGCACATACAGGATGCCTTTGCCGTAGCTGTCCATCAGCAGCAGCGGCGCGCCGCGTCCATTCGCTGTTCCGCGAACCAAAGGCCACGCGTCGTTCGTCATATAATCCACCTCCGGCACCATCAGCGGATCGGACGTGCCCAGGTTGGCGCCGTTGCCTGCTCCATACGCGCCCCAGTACTCCGTCGGCAGAAGCTGATTTCCCGGCATGCGCAGCTCACAGATTTGCGCGATCCGCCTCGGCATTCTCTTCAGCAGCCCGGTGGTGATCACGACATTGCCGCCCGCCATCAGGTGGGCCTTGATCTCCGCGAGAAGGTTCGGATCGTGCGCGGCAGCGGCGGTCAGCAAAACCGTCTTCGCCTGCGTGGGAAAATGCGGAAACATCTCCACGGGAATGCCGATCTCGCCCAGATAGTTTGCGAGGTAATCCTCGCCCGTCGAATTCAGCGGGCGGTATACGGCAACCCCAACCGGATTGCCGAGCTTTCCGATCACCGAATCGATCTCCCGCAGGGCCTTCCCCGCCACTGTGGCGAAGTCCGGCGTGGAATGTGGCCACCAGGACTTGTAATCGAAGCTGGTATGCAGATTTGACCACGCTCCGCGATCCCCCGGACGCGCCGGCAGCAGCAGATTCGAGTACTCGAAGAGCATGATTTGCGGCGCTTTGGCCAGCATCGTGTCCCATAGCTGCTCGGCATAGCGGTCCGCATAGCGAATGCTGAACGTGTCCACCCAGCCGCCGCCATTGCGCCCCGGCGCGACATTGTCAAAGTAGCGGATGATCTCATAGCTCTCGTACTGCTGGAGCTGCTGGTCGGTAATCACAGGGTCGCGCGTCTCCGTGCCCGTGTAGATGCCGCTGAATATGGTTGGCTCGACCGCGAGGTCATACCCATTCCCCTGAAATGATGGATACCAGTTGGGAAACTTGATGATGATTTTCACCTTCGGATTCACTTTGCGCGCCGCACCCATAATCAGGTCGCGCGATACCTCGTCCATCAGCTTCAGCCGGAACTGGGACCAGCTTTGATCGCCCTTCGCCGCGATATCCGATGGAGCCTTGGTGTTATCGAAGAAGAAGTCATCGAGGATAATCTGGTTGAAGTGCTTTGCCGTGAACTCGGCCACCTGCTCCACATGCGCGCGGTCCGCGACGTTGGTGTAGACGAAGGAGCGGAACTGACCCGGCGAGCGGTCGCTGTATGCGATGCCGCCCGCTACAGCAACGCCATAATCCTCGAAGAATTTCTTCACGCTCTCAATGAGCATCCCATCGGCCATCTCCCGGCTGCGGTAGGTTTCGATGTAAACCTTGTCGACCTTCACGCCTGCGGAGATCTGCTTCCATGTGGAGTTGAGATACTGCGGGTCGCGCATCCGCTCTACGATACTCACCGGAATGTAAACCGCGACTTTGAAGTTTTTGTTTGCCTCGGGAGCCGGAGAGACATCTTGCGCCGACGCCTTCGCGACGGATACCACGCTAAGACCGCACGCGAGCAACGCTCCCCACACAGCAACTGACTGCAGAAGTCTACGCATCGTCAAAAGTCCTTTAGTGAATCGGTTAAGCATACAACCGAGAGTGCAATATCGAAAAGGACCATCTCAAAGAGAAACGATTAAGCGGGAGTGCAAGGTCTGCGATCTTATAAGGCTACGGTGAGGACCTGGCCACGCAGCTGCCAGAGGTCGCGGCGAAGCTTTTTGGCGAGAATACTCATGGCGGGTCACCACGCCAATTCCGAAGGCGCAAGTTTCTTCTCGTTTCGATGCTCTTCAACGATTGCGCCGCTGCTGATGCGAATCACGCGGTCGGCCATGGAGGCGATTGCGGCGTTGTGGGTGATGACCACGGTGATGGCCTGAAGCTGTTGGTTAACGCGCTCAAGGACTTCCAAACGAGCTTGCCGGTTGGATAATCAAGCGCTCCGGTGGGCTCGTCGCAGAGAAGCACTTCCGGCCGCTTGGCGATGGCGCGGGCGATGGCTGCGCGCTGCTGCTCTCCCCCCGACCGGCCGCCGATACTCCGATTTGCACCACACATGACTCGTCTCAGCAGTCACATTCGAGCCTGCGGTGATGCCACTAGTCTAGCGTAGCGAAGGAGGATAACTGTGACGGTTGTCACTTTGATTTTCATCACTTAGACACCTCGCGCGTAGACGTGGCTGGAGCATGCAAGTGGTCCGCCCCCACTTGCATTTCGAGCCCAGTTTGACGCGATTGCATCGCTTCTACCGGCTGCATAGCTCACACTTAATACGCGAGGAATCAACGTGCTCGGAACTGTATAGTTCACTGGTGACCGCAGAAGATCGAGGTTTACTTACGCAGAGTGCGACAATAGAACTAGAGCTGCGAGTTTGCTATCTGGCCATCAGAATTTCTGATCGCAAGCGGCACCAGAACCGGCACCGACTCGAAAACGCGGCAAATTGTCGTAAGTTATTAATGCACAGTAATATAGATGCACCACGGGCCTGTAGCTCAATGGTTAGAGCAGGGGACTCATAATCGAAAAATTCTTTAACTGCAATAACTTGCGGGATGTCGCATATAGGCGTAAGACGCGCGCATAACGCGAGAGTTGGCGAGAGCCGGTGCAATGCACAGCCATGCATAGGACAGCGCGGAAGACGACGACCAACCGGTACTACAACCGCCCCGAATGAATTATGAGTGATTCCACCCATGCAATCCCGCCGGTCGAATACTGCTGCCTCGAATTTCGCTGCGTCGTACAACGCGGGTACGGTCCCAATGGGTGCAAATCCCGTTTAAGCCGAGCCGAGGGCCCAAACCAGGGTTCATAGCCGCTTCACTGATGTCTCACAATCGCACACATTTTGTTTTACGGGACCGGGAAGGCGACGTACATACCTTCCGGCATTTCCTCGAGTCCGACGCAAGATCCGTGTTGTGGTGTTTGCCAACCGCAGGCTCTAGCGATAATGGACAGCATAAGAAAAGACATGACGTGTTCAACCGTCCTGAATTTGCAGCCGGTTGAGCCTATGGAGAAGAGCTGCCCAATGGCCCTGAACGAGCTTACGAAGCGAAATGGCATAAATCGGGGAGGCTCGGCATTGAAACGCGCAGTTGGTCAGCGCGCGAAGTTGCATCAAACCAGAGCACTTCCGCGACATTTGGGTAATTCGGTTTACTTCTAGGAATAAAGCGATTTAGGTATTGACAGCCGCCGATGACTTATGACACGATGGCTGACGCTTGCAAAGGTGTGTCCATCAGGCGCACCCACCGATTCTCATTCGAAGTCGGCAGCATGACAAATGAGAACCGGCAAGTGCGAGGGTTTTCTTTCTCGCAATCTCATTGTTGTGTCTGTTCAATTCCATTGGCGCATACGTTCAGCCCGGCATTCCATTAAGCCTGAACGGTATGCGGTTATCCCCAATGTTGTTGTGGCTTTCAAAAAAAAATAAGCAGCGGACAATACCCCAAAATTGACGTTCTGTTGAGTTTTAATCCGGGCAGCGCTTTCTCGGAAACCACAACGCAAAGGACGATTCATTCATGTACTTAATCAAATTCGGTTCAGTGCAACGGGCAATCCTCTCGGTTGTCATAGCCGTGGGTTGCATAGCAGTGGCGGCGAACGCCCAAACGGTCTACAACAATGGAACGGGAACGGATCACGGTTACTTCTATTCGCTGTATTCAAGCGGCGGGTCGGCGACCATGACGTTTCCTTCAGCGTCGCAGTACCCCGGCAACTATGCGATCACCTGGTCCAACGTCAACGATGTGGTCGGCGGCAAGGGCTGGAGTACCGGCAGCGCGCAAACCATTGGTTATAACGTCGGCTACGCCACCGGGTACAACAACATTTCCATCTATGGATGGCTAACAAATCCGTTGGTGGAGTATTACATCTGCGAGTTCGGTTCGGTTCAAAATGGAACCTACAAGGGCAGCGTTTCCAGCGATGGCCACACATACAACACGTACGAGCACCAACAAGTGAATCAGCCTTCGATTGAGGGCACTCAGACCTTCGAGCAGTACCTGGATAACTGGGGCGGCTCATCGATCGGCTCGAACCACACCGTCACTACCGGCAACCACTTTAATCACTGGCGGAACCTTGGAATGACGGTAGGTAACTTCAATTATCAGATTCTTGGAACAGAGGCGTACGGCGGTAGAAGCGGATCAGTAAACGCCACCGTGTGGTAGTCGCGATACTTGATCGCCGCCGGGGCCGGTATTTAGCTGCCGACTCCGGCGGGACTATTTCGAGGAACAATTCAGAACTTAATAACCTGGCAGGCAATTTCCGCGACTTCCAGTTTGCTGGGAAGCGGAATACGCATGGAATTCAAGCAGTACGTGCGAAGAGGCCTGGAGGAAAGGATTTCAGGCTTCGACTGTCTCGAATCCGGAGCCGCACGCGGCCTCGATTCGGTTCGACAGAGAACGGAAATTTAAATGATAAGACAATTCATTCTGTGCACAGCCGTCGTTCTTGCTGGCTTGGCCGCAGCTGAAACGGCTTCCGCCGTCGCCTCGCGGAATACGCCTGATAACTTAGTTCTCGTCAAAGGCGGGACATTCAAAGACACAGAGTCCAACTACTACGGCAAGAGCGTAACTCTATCGGGCTTTTACATCGGAAGATATGAGGTTACTCAGAAAGAGTGGATTGAAGTGATGGGAACCAACCCCTCAAAGTTTGTAGGTGATAGCTTGCCCGTAGAAATGGTGACCTGGTATGACTGCATTGAGTACTGCAACCGGCGAAGCCTCAGAGAGGGCCTGACGCCGTACTACAACATAGACAAGATTAGGAAAGATCCGAATAACAAACCAGATCCTCGATTTGGCGATCTAGACACGATCAAGTGGACCGTTACCATCAATCCAGGCGCAAATGGTTATCGTCTTCCGACGGAAGCAGAATGGGAATATGCCGCCGATGGGGGCCAACTGAGCCGGAGTTACCCCTATAGTGGAAGCTACTTCATCAGCCGAATTGCATGGTATTGGAGAAACTCCGGAGATAAAGAGTTAACCGGATTCTGGACCTGGCCAGCCATACAGCAGAACCACGATCAACCCAGGCCTGTCGGAAGCAAGCAGCCGAATGAGCTGGGGATCTACGATATGTCGGGCAATGTCAGGGAATGGTGCTGGGACTGGTTCGGAGATATCCAGAAGAACGTAAAGAATCCGACGGGGAGCCCGAGCGGATATCGGCGGGTTTGGCGAGGTGGGGGCTGGATCGGCGCCGCCTTCACGGACAAGTCGTCGTTCCGGGGCGGCCTGGCAGCGAATGGCACGGGACCCGATCAGGGTTTTCGCGTGTGTCGGAATCAGTAAGCACGTTCGGGAATCCGGGCGGGTCATAGGGTGCTCAGTCCTTGCCTGGAGTGTTGGGGCATTATGTTTGACCGTATATTGATCAGTGTCGCCGTTGCTCTCTGCGCTTTGCCGGCTTGGGCCTTGCCGGTACACGTGAGGTTTGACTGGCCTTCGGGCGCGCCCGCTTCCGCCAAGGTCCATATCCGTGCGGTTCGGATCGCCGGCAATACAGAAAAAGCGGCGCCCATTGAAGCCGAAGCCGGACCGGACGGCGTGGTCCTGGATCTTAGCGAGGGCGTGTGGCAGGTACGGGCTTTCTCGGCCGGATATTGGAGCCAGGGGGCCGAAGTCACAGTCGGGAGCCGGGTGCCGGCCAGCTTCCGGGCCGTGCTCTGGCCAGCGGCATCTCTGAGCGGTGAGATCGCTATGATAAGCGAATCACTACCGCAAGCACTGGACCTGAGGCTGAGGGCCAGACCGACGTCTCGTGGTCAAGTTGCAGGTATGCAGGGGGAGCCAACCTACGCCGAACTGAGCTGCCCGATTGACGGAGAAAGATGGAACTGCCTGGCACCGGCCGGTCTTTTCGATCTGCGCCTGGATGCGGAGGGATACGCGCCACAGTACTACAAGACCGTGAGTCTGAAAGCGGCCGAAAACACCGACCTGGGCAAGGTCCAGCTTCGGAGAGCCTTATCGGTCTTTGGCCGTGCGGTTGGGAAGGACGGGTCCGACCCGCATGGGCCCTGCCTGGCTACTCTGGAACCTGACGCTGTGCGTGGCGGCGGACCGAGTCCCGCGTCCGATAACCCACCGCCGAGTGAGAAGACCTTTTCCGTGCCCCTCGACCGGCATGGTTATTTTCAGATCGTCGGCGTGATGACGGGCAGGCACTTGCTGACGGTGGAGTGCCTGGCGGCGAGCGGTCTAAGAGAGATTGAAGTGCAGTCGGACGGCGAAACCCGAGTAGACCCTCCGTTGACTCTTCAAGATCTAACGCTTGACATCGCCGTCACGCCCAGGACAGATCCCAAGGGCCGACCGTGGCGTCTCACGGTGGACGCGACCTCTCCGCGCTTGCGACGGATTGTGGACACGGCCACGACCTCGGCGGATGGACACTGGATACGGCACGGCCTGATGGCTGGCAGCTATCGGGTTGCAGTCCGCGGCTCCGATGGTATGCAATGGCTTCAGAAAGACTTCAATCTGAGTCCGGGCGGTGGACCGTTGGCGTTGCGCGTGGCGTCGGTAAGGGTGGCCGGTAAGGTGATGCTGAACGGGCAGCCGGTGCTCGCCCGGCTGAACTTCTCAAATCAGAATGGTGGCGAGCCGGTCACTCTGAAGAGCGACAATCAGGGCAGCTTTGCGGGGCGATTGCCGATTGCACCCGGAGCCGAGGAAACCGTGTGGCAAGTGGAAGCGCATGTGGCGCACCCTGAGACCGTCCGGCGCCTTGTGAGCGTCGACGTACCCACGGTCGCCCCCGGAGCGAGGGCTTGGCTCGATCTCGAGCTACCGTCGATGCCGGTGCGGGGAACGGTGACTTCGGAAAATGACCAACCACAGAGCGGCGCTCAGGTCACATTTCGAGCGGCCGGTAGCGGATACCAAACTACCACGTCCTCCGACAGCGACGGCAGCTTCGAGATGGCCGATTTGCCTCCCGGCAAATACGAGGCAGTCGCCCAATCTTCCTATGGCATCTCAGAGCCGAGAGCATTCGTCGTGTCAGGGAGCTCTGAAAGCCGGTTGAAGCTGATCCTGCGTCCTTACCTGCACATCCCCATCCATGTGGTTTCCAAGCAGAAGGAACCCATATACGATGCAATCGTGCAGGTCTGGGTGGCGCCGGGCGTACCGAAGGCATTTGGCCGGACCGATCAGAATGGTCTCCTAAAGGTGAACCTGCCGCCTGGAACCACGGAAGTGGGCTTGACGGTGGGAGCGGATGAATACGCCATGAAGCTGACCAGGATGCCAGTCTTGAACACTCCGGCGGTGAGCGACGGTGATCCATCGCCGGACCAAAATACCGTCACTCTCGATACCAACGGAGGAACGCTTGTGCTCAATTTCGAGCCGCCAGACGGCCTTCTCGATCGCTCCGCCACGCTGTATCTGGTGCATAATGGAGCCGTCGCTGATGCTCGCACATTGTCTGGCTGGGATAGCGGCCAAGCTGACGCCAACAGCGAAGGCCCCGCGGAGGTGGATGGGATCGAGCCGGGAAAGTACGCGCTTTGCGTTGTGACAGCTCCGTCACAACTCGCTGTTCTATGGCAGGGCAAGGTGCCGCCGGAGAGTTGCAATGCAGGAACGTTGCAATCGGGCAAGACACTGACCTTGACGCCACGCTGATGCGGCTACAGAAAGCCTTCCAGTGTCGTCGCCGTGGGCTCCACCTGGATTGTTATCTTCGCTTGGATATACTGCCGCTCGAATTTCGCTATAACCTTCAAAATCCTGTTATTGCAATAACTTGCGGGATCTCGCATATAGGCGTAAGTCGCGCATAATGCGGGAGTTGGCGAGAGTCATAGTAATGCATAAGACAGCGCAGAAGACGATAACCAACCGGTACTACAACCGCCCCGAATGAATTATGCGGTGGATTGAGCCCACGCAATCTTCGGGTAGAAAAGATTGCCAGTTCGAATTGCTGCTACGCACAATGTGGGTAGGGTTTCTCAGGAAATTGGTGCGAATCACGTTAAGGCCTGGGCTGAGGGGCAGAGCCAGGGTTCATAGCCGCTTCACGAATGCCTCACAATCGCGCACATTTGCGTTTTACGGGCCCGGAGGACGGGAAAATGGGTTCATATTAGGTCCAAAGCGTATTTTGCGGCTCACATACCTGCGATGACAGGATTGTTTTGCCCGGTGTTCCCGAGCTGGACATCGCCCTGCATACAGGCATCAGACGCGGTGAGCAATACACGCTACGCTGGTCCGACGTGGACATCCAGGGTTGCAGGATTACTTTGCGTCAGACGAAGAACGGCACCACAAGGCACGTTCCGCTCAACACAGCAGCGCTGCGAGCATTTCAGGAATTGCGAAAACGAGTCAAAGGGAAGGGGCGAGTTTTTATGGGGGAGCACGGCTCTCCGCTTGAGCGACCTCGCTATTGGTGGGACGCTGCGCTGAAAGATGCTGGACTGACGGATTTTCACTGGCACGATCTTCGCCACACGTTTGCAAGTAGATGCGTGATGGCTGGCGTCGATCTGCGGACGCTCGCCGAACTGCTAGGCCAAAAAACTTTACAAATGGTGATGCGCTACTCGCACCTTTCACAAGATCACCAGTTGGCCGCTGTCGAGCGGCTGTGTGAAACTGGAATAGCGCCAAAACGGCAACCGGTACCAAAACCGGTACCGGCACAAATGGCGACTGCGGAATCGGCAGCGTAGCGGAAGAGGTAAGTTGCTGTTTCTGCGATGGTTAGATCACATCAAAGGGCCTGTAGCTCAATGGTTAGAGCAGGGGACTCATAATCCCTTGGTTGGGGGTTCAAGTCCCTCCGGGCCCACCAGAACTGGCTGCTCGGTTTCAAAACACTCGTCAGGCGGATTGCGAGCCAGTAATCGATTCGCTTCGGGGTAAGCCCGTCTTTCTGACAGCGCCTCAGGCTGCTACTTCGCCGCCTCCACTCCAAAATCGAAAATCACTTCATTCGTCGCTCCGAACATTACCGCATATTCTCCAGGGTCAAGGTTCTCCTGCGGGCGCACAAGAACAATTCCATGCTCGGACTTGTTGTCGGGTACGACGATGCTGGATTCCGCCTTCGTTCCCGTCATGTTGCCGCCTGCCGGGCGAAGCTCATCGCAGGGAAAAGAACTGCCGAAGCAACTATGGAAAGGAGCGCAGGAAATTTCTGAAGCGAGAGAAGTTTTCGACACCATGTCTTTATCGAAACCGATTGTCGCACAATCCCGCGGCGCGGCAAGGCAGGATTGTATGGAGAAGACGGAGATGGGTCAGAATGAAACTGACTTCAGGGAGAGCAAGATGGCAGCAGATCAGGATCAGGAAATAACACCGGAGTACCGGAAAAGGGTTGCCGCTGAATATGCTGACGGGTATCCGACAAGGGAGACCCTCGCGGAGTTTTTGGAGGCCCACAAGAACGGCGGCGAAGGGGCAATTATGGCGCTTCTGCGAAAGCGCAGGGCCGCGCTGAACCAAACAGAAGATTCTGCGCCAGACGCATAAATACTGCTTTGGCGGCGGCGCCGCATTTCCGGTAGCATGAGCGCTTGGACCCGCTTCTTCAAATTGAACGCCTGTCGGTGCGCTTTCACAGCCGTCCCGCCGTTCGGGGAATCTCGCTGCGCATTGAGCGCGGTGCATTGCTCGGGCTGGTAGGCGAATCGGGATCGGGAAAATCGGTTACGGCGCTAGCGATTATGCGCCTGCTGGACGATTCGGCCACTATCGACGGCTCCATCCACTTCGATGGCGTGGACCTCCTTTCGCTCCCGACCGAGCAGATGAGGCGGCTGCGCGGACGTGATTTGGCCATGATCTTCCAGGAGCCCATGACCGCGCTGAATCCCGTGATGCCCGTAGGCGAGCAAGTGGCCGAGGCGGTGCGCGTGCACCATCCTGAATTTTCGCGGCGGCAGGTGCGCGAAGCGGCAATGGAAGCGATGGACGCCGTGGCCCTTTCCGATATCGTGCGCCGCTACCGAGACTATCCTCACCAGTTCTCTGGCGGGCAGCGGCAGCGCGTGATGATTGCGATGGCCATTGCTAATCGTCCGCGCCTGCTGATTGCCGACGAGCCGACGACCGCGCTGGATGTTACGGTGCAGAAGCAGATCCTGGAACTGCTGGCGGAACTGCGCAAGCGCTTCGGGCTGACCATGCTGTTCATCTCGCATGACCTCGCCGTGGTTTCGCAGGTGGCGGACCACGTGGCGGTGATGCGGCACGGAGAGATCGTCGAGGAAGGCTCCTGCGCGGATATCTTCCGAGCGGCAAAGCATCCATACACGCGCGCGCTGCTGGGCGCGGTCCCCACCATGACAACCGACCTCAACAAACCTCTTGCCGTGCTCAATTAAAACAGCAGCTTTACTCCGAACTGAATCTGCCGCGATGTGGAGGACGTGGACGTGATAACTCCAGCAGTCGGGGACGGCGTGCTCCCGGCGGCGGAATAGATCACTTCATTCGGCGTCCCGAAGTTGGTGTGGTTGAGGACATTGAAAAATTCGGCGCGAAACTGGAGCGTGGCCCGCTCGGTCAGTGGTGTCAGCTTTTTCACGGATGCATCCAGTTCGGCGAGTCCCGGTCCAATGAGTGAATTGCGCCCCGCGTTGCCGTAAGTTCCATCGGGAGGAACGATGTAAGCCTCTGGATTGAAATACTGCGTTGGGCCGCCTTCAATGGTCCTGCCGTGAAAATCAGGATTGAGAGAGGGGCGAATTGGATTGCGGCTATCGCCGTTGTTCGTTGGGTTGAATCCTAGTTGAGGTGTGAACGGAAAGCCCGATTGCAGCGTGGCGATTTCACTCACGCTCCACCCGCGAACCAGCCGACGATGAAATCGGCCTGTGCCGCGCTCTCCGAATGGCAGGTCATACGTCCCGCTGATTACCGCGAGATTTCGCACGTCCGTGCTGGCAGGGCCCCAGTCGAGTTTTGGCCGGGCTGGAAATTCGACAAATGCGGGCGAGTTCGCGCCCACACTGGTGTTCCACGCGGTTCCGTCGTCAAGGTTTTTGGACCAGGTATAGACGCCGCGCAATTGCAGCCCGCGGCTGAAGCGATGGTTGGCGTCAATCTCAAGTCCGTTGTAGCTGCTTACGCCTTCCGAAATCCACGTTGTCGTGTTGGCAAGCGCGGGATTGGCATAGGGCGCGCCCATCGGGTAGTAGACCGTTCCGGCGGGCAACGTGGAAGGGCACTCGGATGCGGGGCAGACGACCGGGACCGGCTCGTTGCCGTCTTCTGAAAGCATCTGATGATAGCCATGTGAGCCGACATAACCCACGGTGAGCGATGTGCCCAAGGCGATCTGGCGCTGAACGCTAAGCGACCAGGTCAGCACCGTCGGCGTGTAGGCGTCCGGCTGCACACCACTGGGCGAAACCCGGCTGCCGGAAGGCGGCGCCTCGCCCGAAGTAATATGCAGGCTGCTCAGGGGCACGTTTTTCAGCGTGTTGGTGGTGTTGTAGGGCGCGGTCTGGTCGAGACGATAATCAAGATTGTCGAGCAGGGCACGATACACGCCGAAACCCGCGTGAACCACGGTCTTGCCTTGCCCGGCCGGATCCCATGCGACCCCAATGCGGGGCTCCGCAAGGAATTTTGCGCGATTGTCCGTAAGAGCTGAATGCCCAATACGGGGATTTGTCTCGATCACGCCGTTTGTGTCGAAGAGGTAGTTGGAAGCGCGATTTTGTGATTCGTTCCAGCCATTGGTGGACTCAAACCGGAAGCCAGCGCGCAATTCAAGATTGGGCCGAACCTGGATCGTGTCCTGCACGAAGCCCGCGCCTTCAATGGAACGCCACCCTAATTCTGTAGGGGACGGCACGAACGTGAAGGTCGAGACTGTCCCCTGAAGAAACGCGGCGAGGCTGCCGAAAGAGGCCTGGCCATTCTGGTTTTGCGCCATGTTGTCGTTGGACTGGATCTGCTGGAGCCATCCGCCTAATTCGATCTGGTGAATGCCGCGGCTCCAATAAACGTGGTCGTCGTAGGTGTAAAGATTGCGGGCAGTGGAGAGGTTACTTCCGGCGTTGGTCCCGGCTCCGCTGATCTGCGATGCGCCGTTCAGGGCGGTTCCTCCGCCGATCACAATGGCCCCGATGGGCCGCCCCGCGATCCATCCGGGAACATCGACGGGCGTAGTTCCGGTAAAGAAAAACGACGCGCGCGAGTAGCCAATGCGCGCCGTGTTGAGCAGACTGCCAGAGAAGGCGTGCTGCTCCTGCACGCTGGCCACCTGCTCGCGCAGCGCTTCAAAAACATAGCTGAGCGGATTCGCGCTGGGCGTATTTGCCGCGCTGTCATCCGCTGTGTAGACGCCGAAGAGCAGGTCCCGGTCCGAGATGTTGTAGTC